>CAYYZW010000115.1:0-13682 GCA_964476375.1 uncultured Pirellulaceae bacterium | reverse complement strand
CAGCGGAATTCGTGGCCCGGGGTTGCGGGCTGGCAGCAGGGTGGCGTCTCTTGTCACCGTCCTGCGTCCCACGATGATGGCATCCATACGACCGCGCAGCTCGTGGACGACCTTTCGGGAGGTTTCACTGGAAATCCACTGGCTGCTCCCTGTCCTGGTCGCAATGCGACCGTCGAGTGTCATGGCCCACTTGGCGATAACCCAGGGCGTCCCACAGCGGATCGTCTTGCGGTAGGGTGCCAGCAGTTCCCGAGCCTTCTCCTGGAGCAGGCCCTGGTGGACCTCCAGGCCGGCATCTTCCAGCTGGCCGATGCCGGCGCCATTGACCCGTGCTGACGGGTCCATGTCGGCGATCACGACACGGCGAATCCCGGAAGCAATGATCGCATCGCTGCAGGGAGGTGTCTTGCCGTGGTGGCAACAGGGCTCCAGGGTCACGTAGAGTGTCGCTTCGGCCAGGGCCTCCTGCGCCGCATCCAGGGCCATTGCCTCGGCATGGGGGCCGCCAAAATGTGTGTGCCAGCCCTCGGATATTTTCTGGTCACCACGGGCGACCAGGCAACCGACCATCGGGTTCGGTTCGACCTGTCCCTCGCCGCGCAGGGCAAGCTCCAGGGCCTGCTGCATCCAGTGTTGATCCTGGTTAGTTAGAGCCATGAGGGCATGTGGCTTGAGAGGAGTCAATCCATCCCGGGAACCCAGAGCTTCGATCCTTCACCATCTGCCGGATCCTGCCCGGTCTCGCTGGTTGCTGAACCGGGTGTCCAGATCCCGTCACTGGAACTTGCCGGCGAGGCTGTCGCTGCCGCCGGAGTTCCGTCCGGGTTGATGATGCCAAGTTGTACGAGCAGGCTGAAAAACTGTTCCCCGATGCCCGGTTCCTGCATGTGCTGGGCCTGGATCACCTGGATGATCTCGCCTGCTCGCGAACTGTTTCCCTCGGCAAGCTGCAGGGGGAGTTCCCGCAGCAGCCAGATTGCCGGGGACTGCCCCTGTTCAGTCGCTGCCAGCCGGGCTTTCTTGAGCAGCTCCAGCCGCTCGGTGTTGGATTCGGCGGCTTCGACCAGGGCCCCGTGGACCTCGGCCAGGTTGACGCCTTCCGGTTTCTCTTCCCTGGAGACAATCTCCGTGGCGGTCATGACAACTCCCCGGGCATTTCCCAGGAAACTACTGCGGGTATAGACAGTCGCCAGCTGTTCCAGTGACATCTTGGCCGCGACCAGGCGGCAGAAACGGACATCCGGAAAAACAGCAATATCGATATCCGTCGGATCGATCGGGTCCGGGGAGGCGAGCCCCAGGGCCTGGCGGAGGGAATCCAGGTCGATGCGGTGGTCCGCCGCCTGCATGTTGGATTCCATCAGCAAGATCGCCGCTGCCACCTGGACCTTTCCCTGCTCGCTCTCAACCGTCTCCCGGGCGGACGCCCCGTCGAAAGTTGCCTGGGGCATGTCCGGCCATATTTTTTCAAAAGCGCTATCCCGCTGTTCGATGTTCAACTGCTGGATCGTCTCGGGGGGGGTCTTTTCAGGCCAGACAGGATGCCAGCTAAGCCGGTCCGTGGCAGTTCCTACCTTGCGGCCTGTCTCGCTGGACTCGAGTTCCCCGGCCAGGTCCCCGAGTAATTGTTCCACGATCTGCCGGTCCCCCTCTGGATCCCTGGCGGAGATCATGGAACATTCGATTCTCGCATCACGGTCGGTCTGCTTGCCAAACAGGTAGGCGGTGGCGACGGCCTGTGGAACCTCGTCAAGAGAAATATCCTCGCCCGTCCCCGGCATCTCGCGATCAAGCAGGATGAAGGCGGCCCGCGGGGGTGGGTTTTCTGAATCGGCGTCGGGCCACTGGAATTCCGGGACAAATCGCACCTGGAGACAGGAGACCAGCTTCTCCTGTAACCGTTCAGTATCAGCAACCGGGTAGGTCAGGGTGGCCAGTTCAACCAGGTCCGGTTGGCCCTGGTTTTCCAGGAGCTGGGCATATGCCTCTGCTTCCACCGCATCGTCACTCCCCGGCGGGCAGTGGGTCCCGTATTTTCTCCAGGCCTCCGGTCCCTGTTGCTCGTCTCCGAGGAAAGTCGAAAGGCAGGCGACCGCGTTGAGCAGCAGGGGGTCGTCCGCTTCAATGGCACCGATCACCTCACGGCTCGCCGCCCAGGCTCCCCGCCCAGCCAGCTCCAGGCCCTTGTTGTATTGTTCCTGCCAGGGTGAATTTTCCGGGGCCTGGGGCACCCGCAACTGCTGTTTGAGCAACAGGGGGATGGACTGGTTCTGCGTGAAAGGGAGAATTTGCATCAGGCCAGATTGCTGGTCGTTACGCTGGAAAGCCATCTGGAGCGTCAGGTGCCAGTAACCGGCAAAGGCGTTTCCGGATTGCAGCAACCGGTCCGTGACAATCTGCAAAGCGGGCAGGGTGATCGGAGCAAGCTGGGCAGGGTCTGCCAGTTCCAGGGATTTCTGCAGGTCGTGCATTGCCAGCTCTGCATCCACCTCCTCCCCGGTGGTCAATGCCCGCTGGGCCCAGGCCGTGGCATTGTCCGGGTCCACCTCACAGAATTTCTCCGCGTTGATCCTGGCTTCTTCAATCTGCCGGGAGGAGATCAGGGTGAGTCCCTTGAGGGCAAGCAGGCAGGGAAGTTCCCCATGCTCTCCGATCAGCGAATTGAGACGCTCAAGGGAGGCCATGTATTGCTCACCCTCGAGTGACCGGGCAAGCTTATCCAGTTCCGGGGCTATCTTCTGGCCGCAACAGAACTTGATTTTCTTGTTACTTCCGCAGGGGCACGGATCGCCCGTTTCAATAGCCATCGATCGTCTCCGCTTTCATTGACCGGTCCACCGAACCGGTGAAAACAGCATGGTACCAGACCTCCATGGGGTTGGACAGGATGCAAAAAGACTCACAGGAGTTGCTTGCTGATGGTCCGTCCCATACTGCTGAGCGGATAGGCCTCCAGTTCTCTTGGTGCCAGCCAACACAGATCCTGTCGCCGGACCCGGCTGCCCGGGGAGCAGGGGTGCTGGCGGGTCTGAAAGCAGTGCAGTGTGATCCGAAACCGGGTCACGCTGTGCTCGAGTGTTGCGCGTTGCTCTGCCCTGTCGATCTGGATGCCGGTCAGGGTCTCGACGCCTGTTTCCAGTTGCCCCTGGATGTTCGCCTGGGGTGTTTTCACGTCGAGGGCGAAACGAGGGAAATCCCACATGCCGGCCCAGCGTTCATCATCCCCGCAGTGCCGCAGCAGGACCTGGTCGCTGCTATTGATCACGATCACCGCTGCCTCATGGACGGATTCGTAGTTTCGCTTATGAGGGTTAAACGGGAGCAGGTCCGTCAGGCCCTCTTGTCGAGCCTGGCAGAGTTGCCGCAGGGGACACTCACCACAGCAGGGGCGGCGGGGGAAACAGACCTGCCCGCCAAGTTCCATCAGGGCCTGGTTGAAGTCACCGATCCGCGTGCGCGGCAGGAGTTCCTCCGCGAGTTCCCATAATCGTTGCTGGGTTGAGGAGAGGCGGATATCCTCGTCCACGGAAAAGAGCCGACTCAGGAGACGGACCGTGTTTGCTTCCAGGATTGGCTGGCGCTGCTCGAAGGCGATCGAGAGGATAGCGCCGGCCGAGTATCGACCGATACCTGGAAGGGCCTGCAGGGCCACAGGATCATCCGGCAGGATCCCTCCATGTTCCCGGCAGATGATCCCTGCGGCACGGTGAAGCTGCCGGGCCCTGCGGTAATATCCCAGGCCTTCCCAGCAGCGCAGAACCTCCTGTTCCGGTGCGGCAGCCAGGATCTCGACATTGGGAAAGAGCTCCAGGAAACGTTCAAAGTAGGGGATGACCTTGGAGACCTGGGTCTGCTGGAGCATGATCTCGCTGATCCAGACCCGGTAGGGAGTGGGGGAGCTTCGCCAGGGTAACTGGCGAGCATGGCGATCGTACCAGCGCCTCAGTTGTTGTCGAAATCGTTTCTTGAAGTCAGCATCCATGATGTTTCAAAGGTCGCTCCATCGAGTGCAGGTTCAGGGGTCTCGTGGTGCTTTCTGGGGCCACAAGCCGGTGCGTTGGATGACCGAGTGTTCACGCTGCTGGTCGGCAGCCCAGGAGAAGAGGTACCGTACAATGGCATTGCGTAGTGGATCACGGGCTTCTTGCCAGCTTCCATTTCCCCTTTTAATTTCCAGGCACTTGACCAGGTGGATACCAAACGTGCTCTGGACCGGCTGGCTTACTGTACCGGGCTTGGTACCAAAAGCGGCATCGGTGAAAGCCCGGGGCATTGGCCCGTTCCAGCTGATCCAGCCAATATCCCCCCCCTGCTTGGCCGAGGGAGATTGGGAATGATTCATCGCTGCCTGGATAAACGTCAGGTCACCCTTGTTAATTTGTTGTCTCAGGCTGACCTGCCTGGCATGGAGCTGTTCGATCGCTTCCTCGTCGCTGAACTTGAGAAGAATATGGGCGACCCGTCGCTCGGTGCCGTCGAATTGCTCGCGGTGCTGGTCAAAGTAACGTTGCAGGTTGTCATCCGTGATGTACTTGTTGAGGAACCGGGGCCAGCCAAGCTGCCAGGATAACTGGATATCCAGTTGCTGCTCGTTGAGCTTTCTTTCCAGCAGGTACTCTTCGAGCGACTTTTTTTCCAGTGCCAATCGGAGCGTCAGCTTTTCCCGTGCCACGAGCAGGTCTGCCGGGCTGGCCGCCTGGCCGGTGCGATGGAGGTAAGCCATGACCAGTCGTCGCTGGATCACTTGCTCAAGAAGTTCCTGGGCGATCTGGTTGCGGGCCTGCTCCGGAAGGGTGAGCTTGGCTGTTACCGACTGAAATTCCTGCTGAAGCTGGGATACCAGGATCGGCTTATCGTCAACCAGGGCTGCTGCCGGCTGCTGAGGATCTGCTGCAGAGAGGAGTGCCTGGGAAAGGAATGGCAGGGCCAGGATGGAGAGGGACAGGAGTAGCTTCAGCAGGGGCCGGGGAACATGTGCCTGCAATATCATGGCAGCGCGATCTCCCGTAATTCAAACGGGATGGACTGGCGGAGCAGGAGTACGGGGGTCTGGTAGACAAAGCGATAGGACGGTAGTGGCTCTGTTGCAGGAAAGTGGAACCGGAAATCAAGTTTCCGGTCGCCCTGGGACGTAGTGAGCCGTTGTTTCGGCTGCTGACGGTTCCCTTCCTGATCCACGAGCCAGGCAGGATTGTTGCGAATCCAGCCGCGGTGCGACTCAAAGGCATTCGCGGCATCCCGGTAAAACACGGAAAAATCGACCTGGCAATCGTTTCCTGCTAACCGGGCGCGTCGCATGATGACCTCCACTCCCCCCTGGGTCAGCCGCTGGTTTTCCTGGGAGAGGATGTCGAAAGAGAACTGGCCGGTGTGCCCTGGGATCACGGCATCGATTTTTCCATGGAATGTTTGCAGGAGGGTTGCCTTTCGAGGTATTGCCTGAAGCGGAATCTGAAGGGATGTGGATGACACACTTCCCTCCATGTTGGCCGTGCGGACACCTTCCGGATCGTCCGCTCGCAGGATTTCCCCGTTGTCTGACCGGGCCTTGATCGAGGAAAGTGGAACGGCCAGGTAAATTGGCTGAAGACGGGGTTCCCAGCTGATATCCAGTGCCAGCTGGGTTGCCGTGATGGCGGGATTGCGGAGATCCCGGACCGCCGTGATGCGAACCGGCTCAATGCGGAAGAGGCTACTGTAACTGGCAGTTGCGGTTCGAGCCCGCTGTTCTTGAGGACGTGTCCTGGCGATAACACTCCCGTCTGGTGCGCGGACCTGGGTAAGCTCGAGCTGGCCCGCGTCGAGGATCTGGTCGAGTGCTTTAAAGTAGGTGGCTTTGGAGAAATCAAGTTGCAGGGGTGTGTTGTTTTCCAGCGAGAGGATGACACGATTGCCCGTTTGCTGGGCCAGGCTTTGCAGGGCCTCGTTGACGGTCATCATGCCCGCCAGGTCGATGAGCGTTGCCCCCGAGGCACGGACGGCAAGTTCTTTTTCAAGCTGGCCACGAATACGAGCAAGTCGCTGGCGGACCTCGTCGGAGGGAAGCCTGGGCCCTGACGGGAGCAGGGTGAGGATGGACGGGCCAAGCTGCAGCAGCTCCTTTTCCGCTGCTTGCCGGCTGGAGAGCTGGTCACTGTCAAGCAGCAGGATAAGCTGTTTGACCTGTGTTTCTCGTTGCTTGACAGCCGGATCGTCTTCCGCGACGAGCAGGATGCTGCTAGGGAGCAACAAGAACAGGGAAAAAAGCACGCGCATGGCTGCATGGACCGCCGGGAGGAGAAGGGAATTCGGTATGCCTCACTACCATTCTAGGATTCAGCTGCGGAGGCTTCCAGCGTTTCAGACCGGTTGTTCTCTCCAAGTATCCGGGAGAATGGCGAATTGATTGACAAAGACCGATTAATTGGACCAAGATAGACAAGGCGCATATCCTTAATAAACAAGCAATTTCCTCTGACCGGCTGGGCATGTTGCCGGGATGGATGGTCGCAACGGGTTCGGTGACCTTTTGGTAGGGTAAAAAGCCGATTATTCTCCTGTACACGAAGGAGGATTCGTTGGCTTGTAGTTGGACTGGTGAGGGAGTCGCTGATTCTGCCGCGAGCCATGGAAAAGCAAAAGAGGGACTAATGTCACAGGTTGATCAGAATTCAGGGTTTATTGATTTGCTCCTGGAGAGCCAGGTTGTGAGTCGTGAGCAGGTCAATGAGGCCAAGGCGATGGCTTCCGGTGGCACCATGTCTGTTGGTGAAGCACTTGTACGTCTTGGGTATTCCACGGGCGAGCAGGTCACCCAGGCAATGGCCAAGTTTCATGGTCTCGAGTACATCGACCTGGATGAAGTCCGTATTCCTGAACGGGTTATCGAGCTGGTACCAGAGACCATTGCCCGTGAAAATGCCACGCTTCCGCTCAAGGAAGATGACGATATTCTCAAGGTGCTGCTCAGTAATCCGCTCGATATTGAGACCATTGAAAAACTGCGGTTTATTCTCAACCGACAGATCCAAATTGCCCTCGCTCCCCGGGAGAGTATTCTCGAGGCGATCAACCGTTACTACGGGCAGATCGACGGCGAGAGTGCGGACTCGATGCTGCAGGAATTTACCGATACGGCTATCGACTTTACGGAGACCGATGAAGGGACCGAGGAGCTGGGGGACGAGGATAGCGGGAGTGGGCCAATCGTCCGGCTGGTGCAGCTGATGATCACCGAGGCTGTTGAGCTGAGGGCCTCCGATATTCATGTGGAGCCTTTTGAAGATCGAATCCGTATCCGTTACCGCATCGATGGTCGACTGGTGGAACGTGATAGCCCGCCTCGCCGTTTGCTTGGTGCGATCCTGTCACGTATCAAGATCCTCGCCCGGATGGACATTGCTGAACGTCGACGCCCACAGGATGGACGTATCAAGATCACCGCTGGAGGAAAAACACTCGACTTGCGAGTCAGCGTTATTCCCAGCAGTAATGGCCAGTCGGTGGTGATGCGGCTGCTTGACCAGGACAATATTCGAGTTGGTGTGCGTCAACTGGGACTTTCGGAATCAGATTTCACTATTTTTAGTGACCTCATTCGTCGTCCCAATGGAATCGTCCTGGTAACCGGCCCCACCGGGTCGTGGAAAACAACCACGCTCTACGCCGCGCTGAACACATTGAATCGTCCGGATCGAAAGATCATCACGGCAGAAGATCCTGTCGAGTATTACTTGCCTGGAATCAACCAGGTGGAGGTAAGACACTCGATCGGACTCGACTTCGCACGGATTATCCGTTCCATGTTGCGTCAGGCACCAAACATCATTCTGGTTGGTGCAATGCGTGATGCAGAGACCGCATCCATGGGTATTCAAGCCTCATTAACTGGACACTTGGTTTTCAGTACGCTCCATACGAATGATGCGCCGAGTGCGGTGACACGGATGGTGGACATGGGGGTTCCAAATTACCTGGTGGCGAGCAGCGTGATTGCTGTCCTTGCCCAGCGTCTGGTGCGGGTCATATGTAACCGCTGTAAGACGACCTGGCAGCCATCCGAATCGATCCTGGAGCAGGCAGGCATTACTCCCGAAATGGCAGAAAATGCGGAGTTTTCGCGAGGTGTTGGCTGTAATTACTGTAACAAAACAGGTTACCGGGGACGGATTGCGATTTTTGAAATCATGAAGATCACGATGGGTATCCGGGAGCTGATTTTCAGAAATGAATCCTCGGTAGCGATCCGTAACAAGGCAATTGAGGAAGGAATGACGACCCTCTACCAGGATGGACTGAACAAGGTCATCCAGGGTGTTACATCGCTTGAAGAGGTCTTTCGGATTGCGAAAAAGACGCAACAGGATGAGGAAGCGGAGGACTCGGAAAAAGTGGCAAGTTGACCTGGAACGGGAGCTGCTTTTTCCCTGTAAGTCGAAGTCCAGTCTATGTTTAGATATACTGGATTGTCTCCTCGAAGAGCCCGCGGGGTGGTTCTGATCGGGATGGATACCGGCTTGGGGCTGTTTGAGTCATGGAGAGTTTGTGCGAATAATTCCCAGGACACAGTTCGCTGTGTCAAATTGCGGATGAAACGAGGACAACATGGCAACCGTATTAATTGACAAACTGCTGGAAGCCTGCGTGAAGCAGGGTGCCAGTGATATCCATATCACGGTGGGGCAGCCTCCCGTCTTTCGACTGCATGGCCGCATGCGGAAGCTGGAGACCAAGATTCTGGATGGGGACGACACGGTTGCATTGATGAAGAGCATTACGCCGGATCGCTGCCAGCGTGAACTTCAGGAGCAGGGCACGACGGACTTTGGTTTTGCCTTTAGTGACAAGGCTCGTTTTCGGGTCTCGGTTGGGAAGCAGAGAGGCAGTATTTACATGGTGCTGCGTCAGATTCCCAACGACAAGCTGACTCCCGAGCAACTGGGGGTGACCGAGGTCATCAAGAACCTGGTGCTTCGCCCACGTGGCTTGTTCCTGGTGACCGGTCCGACCGGTTCCGGCAAGAGTACGACGCTTGCCAGCCTTGTGAACTACATCAATGAGGAGCGGGATCACCACATTATTACCATTGAGGATCCGATCGAGTTTTACCACGATCACATCAATTCGACGGTGAACCAGCGGGAAATCGGTGTGGATGTTCCATCTTTTTCCGAGGCGATTCGCCGCGCCTTGCGACAGGATCCCGATGTCATCCTGGTGGGGGAAATGCGGGATCTTGAGACGATCGAGGCTGCTATCACGGCGGCAGAAACGGGACACGTCGTTTTCGGGACGCTTCACACCAACAGCGCCCAGGGGACGATCAATCGAATCATCGATGCTTTTCCCGGGAACCTCCAGGAACAGATCCGGACTCAATTATCGACCGCGATTATTGGTATCCTGGCCCAGACCCTGCTTCCCAGGGTCGGGGGTGGTCGAATTGCGGCCTATGAAACACTGGTTGTCACACCGAGTATTGCAAACCTGATTCGTGAAAATAAGACATTCCGGATTAACTCGGCCATCCAGACAGGTGCCAAGTTTGGGATGCAACTGATGGATGACGCCCTTTTCAAGCACTGGGCCGACGGGGTCTGCCTGCTGGATGATGTACTGGAACGGGCACAACGACCTGATGATCTTGCCAAGCGAATCGCAGAGGCGGAGCAGGCAATGCGTGATGCAGCCGGTGGTCCTGGTGCCGAGGGTGTGGACAGCATGATGGCTGGAGGAAATAGCGCGACCTAGTTCATTTGGATCATCCAGACGATGGATCGTGTTCTGGGGCAGTTTGAAGAGAGGGTAAGAGCTCATGGCGGGACGCCGACTTGGACAGGTTTTTGTCGACCTTGGTTTTTTCGACGACGATCAGCTTGAAATGCTGGTTGACGAACAACAGCAGCAACCAGGCCAGTTGATTGGCCGGGTGGCCGAGCAGATGGGACTGATCACGGATATCCAGCTGGCCCAGGCCCTTGCTGAGCAAATGGACCTGCAGGTTGTCGATCTAGGGGATATCGAGCTGACAGTCGAGGTGCTCGATGAGATCACCGAGACGATGGCGCAGATGTACCAGGTGATCCCTATCCAGCTGGTAGAAAACCGGCTTACCGTGGCCACGCACAGCCCTCAGAACATCACCATAGCCGATGAGTTACGAACCTTCCTGGGCCGTGAGATTGAACTGGTTGTAGCGACCGAGCGAGAAATCAATTCGCTCATCACCCAGTATTTTGATTCCGAGCAGGAGAGTATCGAGAAGATCGTGGCGGATCTGAACGCGGACGAGAATCTCAAGGAGCAGATTTCGTCGATCCTGCAGGATGGGGCGATTGACCTGACAGGTGCCGAGGCGCTTGCCGACAGTGCCCCGGTTCGCAAGCTCCTGAACATGGTACTGCTCCTGGCCATCAAGGATCATGCCAGCGACATTCACTTCGAGCCCTTCGAGGACGAATTCCGTATCCGTATCAAGGCGGATGGTGTGCTCTACGAGATGGTCCCTCCGCCCCGTCATCTCGCCTTTGCGATTACCACCCGGATCAAGGTGATGGCTAACCTGGATATTGCGGAGCGACGTATGCCACAGGACGGCCGCATTGAGCTTTCTGTTGGTGGCCACCCGGTCGACCTGAGGGTGAGTGTCATGCCGACGATGTTTGGCGAGTCCGTTGTGATGCGGGTGCTGGACCGGAGTGTGGTCTCGCTGGATCTGACAAATGTTGGCATGAATGATGAGACAATCGCCTCTTTTCGCCAGATCATTGAAAAGCCCAATGGTATCGTGCTTGTGACGGGTCCCACCGGTTCCGGCAAGACGACCACGCTCTACTCGGCACTGACCGAGCTGAACAAGGTGGAAGACAAGTTGATCACGACAGAGGATCCGGTGGAATACGATATTGACGGGATCATCCAGATTCCCATCGACGCGGAGATTGGTGTGACATTTGCCGCCTGCCTGCGGGCAATCCTTCGCCAGGATCCGGATCGCATCCTGGTGGGTGAGATCCGGGATCTGGAAACGGCCGAGATTGCCGTTCAGGCATCCCTTACCGGGCACATGGTCTTCAGTACGTTACATACCAACGACGCTCCCAGCAGTATTACCAGGTTGAAAGACATGGGTGTACCGACATTCCTGATCACGGCCACGGTGGAGGCGATCCTGGCCCAGCGGCTGGTGCGGCGAATCTGTACCCAGTGCCGGGAGGAGGTGGAACCTTCCGAGGACGTGATTGCCCAGCTGAAGCTTGCCGGCCATTCCCACGAGGGAAAGAAGTTCTACCATGGGCAGGGCTGTGACCATTGCAACAACACAGGCTACAAGGGGCGTGTCGGGCTTTTTGAATTGATGATCATGAATGACGAACTGCGTGATTTGATCATGCAACAAAGCTCGGATGATATTCTGCGAGAGTGTGCCAAGGGGAATGGCATGGTCACCCTGCGAGATGCTGGCATGGGTTTTGTTTTTGACGGGACGACCACTGCCGAAGAGGTTATCAGGGAAACAATTCTGGAAGCATAGTGGAAAAACACCGCGCCGGGGTTTGCAGGTGCGGGAAGGATAAATCGAATGCCGACATACCAGTTTGAAGCACTTGATGCCACGGGCCAGGAAGTCCGTGACGTGATCGATGCTCCCACGGAGGAAGAAGCCCAGACGACCATCCGTCAGATGGGCTACTTTGTCACCAAGATCACGGTGAAAAAGTCCGGGGCGGATGTTGCCCGCGGCCAACGAAAACGCAGGGGACTCGCTTTTGGAGGCGGGGGCGCCAGGGTTGTCACGACCTTCACCCGGCAGCTTTCGATCCTGCAGGATGCCGGACTTCCTATCCTTCGCAGCCTGCGGATTCTCGAGGAACAGCAGGGGTCGGGGCGCCTCAAGAACGCGTTGATGGATACCTGCGATGAGATCGAATCCGGGGCCACACTCTCCGAAGCACTTGCCAAGTCGCCTCGCGTGTTTGACCGGCTTTACATCAACATGATCAAGGCGGGTGAAGCGGGGGGTGCCCTGGAGACCATCTTGCAGCGGCTGGCAGATTTTAAGGAGCGCACCGAATCGCTCAAGCGAAAGGTCAAGGGGGCCATGATCTATCCGATCGTGGTGGTCGTTGTTGCGATCGGAATCCTGACCTTCATCATGATCAAGATCGTGCCGGTATTCCGTGATATGTTTCTTGAGTTTGAGCTCAAGTTACCGGCCGCAACCGAGCTGTTGATCGCCATCTCGGAAAACACGGTCCGGTTCTGGTTCCTGATCCCTGCCATCCCGATAGGACTCTGGATCTTTATCAAGCTCTTGAGGAAGTTCAGTTACGGTCGGATGGGATGGGACCTGTTCCTGCTCAAGGTTCCCGTGCTTGGGTCCCTGATCGAAAAGAACTGCCTCGCCAGGACGACCCGGACCCTGGGAACACTTGTGGCGAGTGGTGTGCCGATCCTCGAGGGGCTCAATATCACGCGTGAGACGTCGGGCAACGCGATGTTTGAAAACCTGTATTGGAAGGTGGCCGAGTCAATCCGGGAAGGTGAAACGATTGCGGTACCACTCAAGGAAAATGCGATTCCAAGTTTCCATCCCATGGCACTCTTCTTCTGGGTCTTTTTCTGTGCCATCCCAGGGCTGATCGTGATGCCCCTGCCGGCTGGAGAAGGAGCAAACATGACGGCTATCGGTGGATTCGTCGCACTCATGGGGGCGGTCCTGGGCGCGATGTTCTACCTCTACCGGATGAGGCACCGGGTGGTCGATAGCCTGGTGATCAACATGGTTGATGTGGGGGAGGAGACCGGGGAACTGGACACGATGCTCTACAAGGTCGCGGACCAGTATGACGAGGAAGTGAAGACCCTGACCGATGGCCTGATGGCATTGCTGGAACCCCTGTTGATCGTCTTTTTGGGACTGGCGGTCGGGTTTATCGTCGTGGCCCTATTCCTGCCGCTGGTCGACCTGATCCAGAATCTCTCCAAGGGTTAAAACACTATCACCAACCGGGGCATGGGACACCTGCAACAGCGAGGATAAAAGTGACTGAGTTACTCCACAGAAGGGGATGTCGTTCGAACCAGGCTGGTAGATGCCGTCGTGGTTTTACGCTGGTCGAGATGATTGTCGTGATGGCAATTATCGGTTTGCTGGCAGCCATCCTGATTCCCACGATCCGGGCCGTCATGGTACGTGCCAGTGAGAGTTCCATCGCGGTGGACCTGTCCAACCTGGACGCGGCCGTTAACCAGTTCAAGGAAAAGTATGGGGATTATCCCCCGGACTTTAGCAATCGCAATATCCTTGCCCGGCATGTCCAGAAAGCATGGCCGCGAATCACGACAAACGAGATGCGCATCTTCCTGGCGATTGCCTATCACCGGGGTGGGAGCATCTCGGGGCCGCAGTGGGAGATCGACCAGGCCGAGGGGCTGGTTTTCTGGTTGGGTGGTTTTAGTGAGGATCCCCAGCATCCTTTCACCGGGCCCGGGGGACCGTTCAGTAGTGGCGAACGGAATCCAGAAAATGCCTACTTCCCCTTTGAGAACAACAGGCTGACCGAGAGTAGCAATATCCAGACGTACGCGGTCGAGTATATCGATGCAACCAATACCCGGCAGACCTTCCAGTTCAGTGCCCGGGTATCGACCGATGACGCACTCCTGCATGGCCTGGAAAATGATCCCTTCCCGGTCTGCCT
>CAYYZW010000114.1:0-1964 GCA_964476375.1 uncultured Pirellulaceae bacterium | reverse complement strand
CAAGGCACTGGAGCTGTTTGACGGGTTTATCGTTTTCCCGGTGACCAGTGCCGCCGGTCTGGCTTTCACCACGCTGGCGGCGGTCACGCTGCTGGGGGAGCGGCCCAGCCGCCTGAGTTACCTGGGGATCGGCGTGGCCATTGCCGCCCTGCTGCTGCTCTAGCAGGAGTGCTGGTAGCAGGATCAGCCCGGAGAGCCTCGCCCAGGCAAAGAAGATGGGTCAGAACCCTGGGCTCAAGGGCATGATTGACATGCAAGATGCTCTGATGAAGCAGAGTAATTTCTGCTTTTACCTGCCCCGCCTGCCCCAGCAGCCGGTCCCCATTGGTGGAAGCTGGGACGATGAGGAGACAGACCTGGTGATGTACGGTGCCCCGGGCCGCAGAAATTACCAGTTCACTTTACGGTCGCGAGAGGATCAAAACAGTGAGCCCTCGGTTCTCATTGCTGGCACAGTGAAGGAAGATATCGACTATCCGAAAGATGCACAGTTCAAGATGGTAACCAAGTCGATGTCCTATGCCGGTCGGTTTTCGCTCGCCGATGGCTTCTTTCCCAGCTGGGTCTTGAACCAGGAGCGTGTCACGACCTTTCCAATCCAAACGGGAGTCCTGGCGGAAGAGTCACAGAAGATAAAGATCACCTATACCATGTCTCGGCTTCCGCCAGAGGATGCCAGCTAGGCTGCCGGCCACCGTTCAGGCAAACAGCTCTGTCTTGACCGTGCCGTGGATATCGGTCAGGCGGTAGTCACGGCCCTGGTGCTGGTAGGTCAGACGCCTGTGGTCCATCCCCAGGGCATGCAGGAAGGTGGCGTGCAGGTCGTGGATGTGCCAGCGGTCGGTGACAGCATCAAAGCCGATATCATCCGTTTCACCAATCGATTTGCCGCCGACCACGCCGCCACCGGCGAACCACATCGTGAAGGCATCCACGTGGTGGTCCCGTCCGACCGGCTCACCCGGTGCCTGGCTCTTCTGGGCTACCGAGGAACGGCCAAACTCACCGCCCCAGCTGACCAGCGTGTCATCGAGCAGTCCCCGCCGGGCCAGGTCCGTGACCAGCGCCGCTGATGGCTGGTCGGTCGCCTGGCACTCGGCCGGTAGCCGCTTGTAGATGTTGGTGTGATGGTCCCAGTCGCCATGAAAGAGCTCGACAAACCGTACGCCGCGTTCAATCATCCGGCGGGCCAGCAGGCAATTGCGTGCATAGGAGGGCTTGCCGGGATCCTCGATCCCGTACATCTGGAGTGTCTCGGCCGTTTCACTGGAAAGGTCCAGCAGTTCCGGGGCGCTTGCCTGCATGCGGAAGGCCAGCTCGTAACTTGCGATCCGGGCCTCGATTCCCGGGTCCGGTGTTTCTGGCTGGCGCAGGGCGTTAAGCCGGGTGATCGCCTCCACGGTCGAAGCCTGGCTTTTCCCTTCAAAACCGGGAGGTGTTTCCAGGTTCAGGATCGGTGAACCGGAATCCTGCAGCGGTGTTCCCTGCATGGTGGCCGGCAGGAAGCCGTTGCCAAAGTTCGCCCCCTTGCTGCGCGGGTGCATGCCACTGCGCAGGACCATGAAGCCGGGCAGGTTCTCCGACTCGCTACCGAGTCCGTAGAGCACCCAGCTGCCGATACTGGGGCGTCCGAACCGTCGCCAGCCGGTACTCATCTGCAGCTCACCGAACATGTGGTTCGTGTCCTCGGCCTGGCAGGTGTGGACGAAGCTCAGCTGGTCGACAATCCGGGCCGTGTGGGGCATCAGCTCCGAGACCCACTGACCGCTTTCCCCATGCCGGGAAAACCTGTAGGGGGTTCCCATCAGCCGCGGCTGCTTGTCCTGGATCTGGGCAAACTTTACCCGCTCCAGGAAGGATTGCGGCAGGGGGTTCCCGTCTCGCTTGTTCAGCTCCGGCTTGGGGTCGAACATGTCCAGCTGGCTGGGAGCGCCGATCTGGAACATGAAGATCACGTTCCGCGC
>CAYYZW010000113.1:0-7825 GCA_964476375.1 uncultured Pirellulaceae bacterium | reverse complement strand
GTTTATCCTGCCGTATGGCGATTCCCGCGAGGTGGTGGAGATCGCTCAGCGTTTACAGCTTGATTACACGGTGATCATGAACGCGGGACACACGGCCTGGGCCAATGGGTACGGTGAGGGGGATACAACAACCCCCCTGGCCGGTGTCGAGGCCACGCTGGTACTGGATCGTCTCGCCGACGAGCGGCTGGACCTGGACCACCAGTATGATGTGATCGTGATTGGCAAGGTCTCCTGGGCAGTCATCCCCGCACCGGTGAGGGAACGGATTCTCCAGCACGTGGCACGTGGTAGCGGCCTTGTTTATGTGACCCCGCATCGCTTGAGCGGGGGTTATAGCAATCGGACCGTTGTCGCCGAGGGCCGTGACGAGGTCTTTGAGCGACTCTTTAAGACCGGGAATGGTGGTTCGCTGGCGGGCTGGATCCGGCATTCCACGCCCCTCGATACCCTGCCGATCCACATGCTCGATTCAGCAGACCAGTTCACCCCGCTGGCAGGAGTTCCGTCCCATAACCGGGCGCAGGCGGCTCTCTGCGTGACCACCTCCAGGCACGGGGACGGCCGAGTCGTGGGGCTCGATTATTTTGATCAGCAGATAGCCCGCAGGCATAGTAATTCCCTCACGCCTTACTGGAATCATCCGCTGGGCGACCATGATTCGGTTGCCTACGATCACTCTTTCGGAATCCTGGTCCGCTGCATGCTGTGGAGTGCCAACCGCCGGCCCGCGGCGAAAACGGCGATCACCATTTCCTCACCAACAACAGGATTGCCTGCGCCGGTCAATGAAAATCCGGGTCGGCTGGGCTGGCATGACCAGGTTCCCAATACAACGGTTCTCCGCGGGTCCATGACCGTGGCACGCGTCACGACCACGGCACCACAGGCTGCTTTTGTGGACTGCACATTTCGAACGCGCGGCGGAAACACCGTCCTTCATGAAAGACTGCCCGCGGCGCCGTCGTCCGAATTCAGGTTGCCGGTTGTGCCTCGTGGTGATTACCTGGTCGATGTCCGCCTGCTGGACAGGGCCGGTGCGGTGATCGAATTTTCCTCTACCAGCCTGCGGGTGGAAACCGAACAGCGTGTCGAGAAGATCACGGTGGGCCGGCCATGGTACAAAGTTGGCCAGGCGATCTCCGGCACGGTTCAATTGTCCCATCCCCTTGGCGAAGACGTTTCGGCCGAGGTGATTGCCGTGGACACCTGGGGCCGGACGGTCGCCAGGGCAACGCTGCACCCCGACGGAGCGACCAGCGGGCAGTTCTCGATCCCGGTCAAGAATCCACTCTCGGAACTCTGGGATGTGACCTGCCGGATCAGGGACGAGAGCGGAATCATGGACGAACAATCCATTCCGGTGCCGATTCCGAATCGCGACTTCGACGATTACATGTTCATGCTGATCTTCTCGCCCACGCCGGGTCGTGGCCACTGGAAGGGGGACCTTTACGGCCGTTTGATGCGACAGCATGGCATTAATTCCACTTTTACCTACCTGATCTATAACCAGCAGCACCAGTTCGCACAAAATGCCCGTCACCATCTGCAGAGTGTTGCTTATGCGGATCACCACGGAGAATATCTCAGCCCCGGGGACCGAAACCGGGACCCGAACCAGGAGCAGCCGGACCTGGATCTCGCCGAGCTCAGCCGGATGCTCCGCGAGGTGGCCAGGACAGGTGAAAAGCTGGACCCAGAACAGTTTCCATTTCGCATGCAGTACATGGGCGCCGAGTTCATTAACGGCCGGATCGACCAGTACAGGCAGGCTGCCCGTTTCGGTTCGCCGTTTTACACGTTGACAGGGGAGAACTACCTCTCGGGGGAATTTGACGGCCGGGAGAATTCCGGTTTCGGGGCAACAACAACCCGTGTCTTCCAGCAATGGTGCCAGCAACAGTACGCGAACAGTCTTGAGAGCTTGAACGCGGAATGGAACACGCGTTTCGATTCCTGGGACCAGGTGCGGGGAATTTTACTGACCGAGGCTGTCGAGCAGGACCAGCTTCCTCGCTGGGTCGACTTTCGGTATTTCATGCGTTCGCGGGTCTGGAGCCAGTACTTCATTGACCTGACGAGGATGATGCGGCGTTTTATTCCCGCTGCCAGGACCGGACGGGTCGGTCATGATCATCATGACTTCTCACGCTATCGCCAGGAGATGACCAGTTCCAAGTTGTACATCGGGCAGGAAATTCACCCCCAGTGGCGTCACGCGTTGACCGTGGAGCTTCCCCAGTCCTTCTCGGCCAGGCGCAGTTTCCTGATGGCACCCCAGTCGGTCCTTCGCTGGAACTATGATCACCAGGTCAAGGTCAACCGCCAGCGGTATCCCTGGCTCGTGTTGATGCTTGGTCTGAACGGTTTTGACTGGGAGAACTGCCTGACCAATTCAACGCTTGGCGGTTTAAGCTGTTTTACGCCGGACTTTTCCCGGGCACTTCCATTCTTCGAGGATTACTCGCGCGAGGTGCTCGCGATCCAGCGTGGCATTGGCAAGCTGACCATTGCCTCGGAACCTCATCGCTCCCAGGTGGCGATGCTCTGGGCTCCCTATAACCATTATATTTCCCGCACGCTGCCGTTTGAGGAGAACGGGTTTTCAGGTACCTGGATGTCGAACGTGAGCGTGATTGGGGGTGCCCCGGCCGATGCGCTCACACTGCTCAACTCGATCCGGGTTCGACCGACGATCATCGCGCCGGAGGACCTGCTGGAAGGTGGCCTGTCAAAACGGGGTTTTCGAGCACTCGTCCTGCCCTACAACAAGGGAATGTCCCCGGCAGAGGCCGATGCCATTCGCCGGTTCGTCCAGGAGGGAGGACTGGTGATCGCCGATAACGATCCGGCTACCTATACCGAGCATGGCCGCAAACTGGAGGCCGGGCGGTTGGCTGACCTGTTTCCCGTGACCGACAGGGTCCACCTGGAAAAAATCGGCAAAGGCCAGGCGGCCTATCTTCCAAACATTCTCAACGGCTATACCGGTCGGCTTGAAAAGGAGGACTTCAGCGGTTCGGACGTCGTTGCCCGCCTCCTGCGAGAGCATGCGGGCCAGCAGCCACCGGTCGAATTGCTTTTTCCGGACGGCAGCCCCCGCCGGGATGTCTTCGCACGGGTGTTTCACAACGGGTCCACGCAGTTGCTGGGCCTGCTCTGCTCGGATACGGCGGCGAACCAGGAAGCCTCCCAGACGATTCTCACGCTCTCGTCCAGGCACTATGTCTATGATGTCCGCAACCAGGAATTCCTTGGCTTTGGCGATCGCATCACGCTGGAACTCGATTTGCAGCCCCGTTTCCTGGCCCTGCTGCCTGCGAGGCCGGAGTCGATCGAATTGAAAAGCGTGGCGCAGCCGGTTTCAGCCGGGACAGACCTGGCCATCACGGGGACGGTTCACTTCAACCAGGATGCCGGGCTGGATACCCTCTCGCAGGCAGTGCATCTGCGTGTCCTGGACGCCGATGGAAACGAGCTGGAATGGTTCCGGCAGAATATCCTTTTCCAAGGACGGACATTCACCGTTCATTTACCGCTTTCCCGGTCGATCGCGGCGGGCCGTTACCGTGTGACCGCCGAGCACGCAATCACTGGACTGGCGACGTCTACAACCTTCGAGGTGGTGAACCGATGATTTCCTGCGATGCCCCCTGTAAACAAAACCGATCCAGGAGAGAGGGGCTGGCCTCCGTGTGTTCTCTTGATCCCCGGGGTTTGGCCGGCCTGGTCACGCGAGCCCTCGCCTTTCTTGGCCTGGCAACCCTGCTCTCAGTCATGGTCGCTGCCGCGGACCCCAGGAGCGAACCGGTGGCCATCGTCAGCGACGATTTTGACCAATGGTCATGGGAACCGATCACCTTCTCGATGCGGCAGTCCGGCAGGAAACAGCTGAAGGCGGGGAAACAGCTGCCGTTTGAATATCGCGGTCCGCTCTACCGGCGCGCGAGGGGTTTTACCCTGCAAACAGGACGCATGGTCGAGGGGGCCGGGGCCTTCAAGGGGCAGTCCATGTTGCTGGCAGGCTGCCAGGTCGGCCTGCACGGACGCTATTCCAAGATCGTCGCAGCAGGCACAAGGTACCGCTACGAGGTATCGCTCCGGGGAGAGGGGACCTTTCATTTTCGAGCCTGGGTCGGTGCCAATAACCCGGCGACGGGCGAGTTTCGCTGGCTGGGCTTCCCGGACCTGGTCAAGATCCAGGCCACCGAGTCCTGGAAGACACACCGGGGTGAATTCCAGTTGCCGGAGTTTGAGACGGCCACGTTCAAGCTTCCCGCCAAATCGTCCGCGGCCATCGTTGTCCAGGAGGGCGACGAGGTTGTCGTTGATGACTTTACGATCTGGTCACTCAAAACAGAGTGAGCATGCCGTGGTCCGGATCGAAGGTGCCTGGCAATCCCGACTTTGCCAGGGGGCAGCAGCAGTTTCGCATTCAGCTCCAGGTACACCCTGTCGAGACACGACCTCGATGCGCCCTGGGACTATTATCCCTGCTGCGGCCAGCGCCGGAACCAGAACTGGAAGGTGGACCCGAAACCGTGAAGCCCGATGCCGATCCGGTTCGATCCAGGCGATGCTCTTAACGTGGGTGGAGCGATGCAATAGACATGAAATCCGGGTCACGCTACGATGCGTTGAAAGAACCGCCCGGAGTGATTTCAGGCTCGAGCGGAAAGAAAATCCTCTGAAAAGCATTGTCCCATGAATCATCCAAGATGCAGCATCTGCGGTTTTGTCGTTCTCCTGGCAACCTTTGTCTCGGTTGCGTGCGCGGAGAAAGGTCCGCTTGCGGGGCAGATGCTCGATGCCCGCGGCACGCAGGTTCACAAGCTTGAGGTCAGCAGTTCGCTTGGAGGTTTTCGTAATACCCTGATTTTCTACACCTTCCAGGAGCAGAAGGCGGTTCTCAAGGTGGTGATTGATAACAAGAGCATGAAGTTTCCTCTCGCGGCGACACTCTACACGTTTGCCGACGATGTGAATGAGGAGGGGCTGAAAAAGTGGCTCAACAATCAACATTCCGACGGGCTCTTTGTGGATGTTCCCGAACCGACGGCGACCCACAAGATCGCGGCCGGTTCCTGTAAAATGGTGTCGCACAAGTTGATCGACCAGACCAAGAGTCCTTTCGGGACCTTTGACAATTATTCGGTTGTCTTCAAGATCCGTCGCGTCGCCAGGACAGGCCAGTTCCGAGTGAAAGACTTCAGCGATAAAGCGACGGTCCACCTGAAGACAGATTGAACCGCCAAAGCCGGTTCCCGCTTCCATGGCGAGCCTGGTGAAACAGGGCCTGCGGATTTTAGCCGAGATCGGCCTGAAGAATTTTCACCAGGAAGGTCCGATCGAGCAGTCCCTGGCTTGAATCCGGAAACGGTTACTGGCGACGGCCCCCGCCCTTGCCCTCCACGGTGCGATAGAGGAAAGCATCGGAGGTGAGCAGGGAGGTGATCAGCGCCTGCATGCTGCCGCCACTCTCTCTGTATGCCCTCTGGGCGTCCTGGAGAATCGGGGCATCGTTGATCGTTTCGTTACGGCCCATCCAGTAGCGGAAGGCGTGACGCACGAAGACCTGTTCCACCCGCTCGCTGTTGGCCAGCCTGCGGATCATGTCGGTCGCGTTGTCCACCGGGCCGTCCAGTTCCGGGTCGCCGCTGTCGATGATCTCGCCCGTGGTATCGACCGGTTTACCCAGTTCCGTCTTCCGGTACAGGCCCGCGTGGTTGTACATTTCAAAGGGCAGGCCAAGCGGATCCATTTTCCTGTGACAGGTCCAGCAGTAGGTTTCCCTTGTGACCCGCATCCGCTGTCGTAGCGCCGTGTTGGGCTCGTCGGGAAGCATCGCATTGACCGTGATCGGCACGTCGGGAATGCCCCCGCCGAGCAGGCGTTCACGGATCCATCGACCACGCAGGATGGCATGATTGTCCATGGCATCCGAGTGGGAGACGAGCCAGCTCGGGTGGGTCAGCAGGCCCAGGCGCTGGCCCTCGGGGATCGTGGCCAGGGTGCGATCCGGCTTCAATGAACCGGCGCCGAAGCTGCGTCGACTCACGCGGGCATAGATTTTCGGCCCCGTGAGGTTGGCCTCGGCAATGTCGTGATTGACGTTTGCCGGTTTTTTCTTCTTGGCCGCTGGCGGTTTTTTTCCCGGGTTGGCCTTCAGCCAGGCTGCCAGTTCGGCCTCGGCTTTCTTGGCTGCCTCGGCCTCCGCTTTCTTCGCCGCGGCCACCGAGGCCGCTCTTTCCTCGCTGGTCCGCTTGCTGCCGAAATAGACGTTGTCTGTCCTGGTCGCCACGACCCTGTCGGTCGTTAATAACTGCCTGAGGACATCCTTGTCTTCCTGCAGGATGAGTTCGATCAGCCGATCGGTGCTGGCGGTTGCATCGAACATGGCGCGGTAGTGCGAGGCCCCTCTTGTGCTCACGCCGGTACTCGCCAGGGCATTGGAGTCCTTGCAGATGTAGCCACCAAGGTCGTAGTCAAAGTAATCACGGAAGAATCGCAGGACCCGCGGCTTGCGAATGCTGTCGTCGGCCAGTATCCGCTGGACCTCGCGCTGGACATCCGCCCTGGTCCGCATCCGCCCCTCGGCGATGGCCGTCCGCAGCTGGTCGTCTGGCTGGATGTATCGCAGTGCATGGTTGACCGCCAGGCCCAGTTCCCAGTCCTGGAGCATGACACGCCCGTGGCGATCGGGTTTGCCGACCTCGGCCAGTTCCGGTCGGAAAAGTGCGTCCCGATCGAGGAAGATGGCCGAGAGACCGAGGATGGCGCCGTCCTCCTTGCCGAGTTTCTCGATCGATTGCCTGACGAGGGTCAGGTACGCTTCGGATTCTTCCTGGAGTGGAGGACGGAAAGTGAGGGCTTCAAAAAGATAGTCCACCGCGGCCCGCAGAGCCTCGTCGCTCACGGCAGGGTCTTTCATCAAGTCGTGGACGGGTGTCAGCGGGCGGACGACCTTGGTGCTGTAAACAATCGCGGTTGGCAATCCACGAATATCTCCCGGGGGTTTTACCTTGTCATAGGTCTTGGGGTCATCGGTGATCTGTTCGGGATTGGCGAGGCTCAACGGGCCGTAAGCCATGTAGCGAAGAATGTCTTCCGCCTTGCTGAGTATTTGCGTGGCCTCGGAACTGTAGACCGTGTAGAAGTCCGGGTAATTCTCCAGGCCGTGCGCGCGGGAGGAGGAGAGGACCACGGGCAGACTCTTGACCGCAGTGGCGTAGGCCACGGTTCCACCCTCCCAGCGGATAATTCGATCGGTACCGAAGTAGAGCTTGAGTTCCCCCCCGTGGTTGGTGGGGACGACGTCGCCGCGGGTTCGAAGGCCCGGCTTGTCCGGGTTGTAGTCTGGTTCCCGGTTGATCAGTTCGTTCAGGCGCGTGATGTGTTCCTGGGGGGTCACTCGCCAGATCCGTGCGGGGGACGATGAGGGCACGAGCTGGAGGCCGTCGGGCAGCGGGCCAAAGAGCAGATCGTGATCGACGTAGTTTCCCTTGCCGGGGTCAAGGTGGTCATGGAAACCGCCCTTGTCTTGCATGACGCGCGTCAGTTCAGCGACGATCCAGTCGGAGAACTGCAGTCGGCGCACGACGTGTGGCTGCTCCATGTCCTTGGGTGGCATCTCCTTCAAGGTGACCTGGGCCCAGACGCTTCTCCAGGTTCCGGAGTTGACTTCATCCACAGGCCCCAGGTCATGCAGCGAGAGATTGCCCTCCGGGTCTGTGTCGCCATGACAGTCCAGGCAGTGACGGGCGAGAAAGGGTTTGGCAAAGCGGCCAAAGTCCTTGTTGACCTTCTCCCCCGGCGTGTGAGT
>CAYYZW010000112.1:0-1771 GCA_964476375.1 uncultured Pirellulaceae bacterium | reverse complement strand
CAGGTGGGTCAATATCAGCACTCCTGGTTGGACAAGCAGGCAACTTCCAGCTTTCCGACGGGCCACAATCACAACATAGCGGATTCCATCAGCCCGTCAAAGATACGCTCTTCGTTGCCTGGTGCGTAATGGATTGGCCATCCCTGGTCGCACATTGAACCTGGCGTTTCCTTGCCCAACAGCAGGTCGTACTGGCAGAATGTCCGCCGCCCGGGCACCTGTCCATGGCCACGATGATGTGAGTGAGGTTCTCGTATGAGCGGATCCGCGACGTTGCAGACGCTGCTGCCGCGCGGCGAGCCGGGATGTCACTTTGTCGCGTACGGCGATTGCTGTATCGGTCCGCCCGAGCCTGGACGTGGGCACGAAGAACACCTTGCCGCAGTGCACCAGGTCATACACCGTCTTGATCCTCGCCCCCAGTTCGCCTGCTTTCTCGGTGACTTGATCTGGGGACTGACACGGGAACATGGCCCCAATTACGACGGCCAGTCCCTCCGCCAGGAGTGGGTCGAAAAGCTTGCGAAAGAGATGAAGCCACTGGCCGACCTGGATGTTCCCGTGTTCCGGATTCCCGGCAACCACGACACGATGACGCCGGTCAGCGAAACCGTCTGGAGAGAGGTGTTTCACGAGATTCCTCAGAACGGTCCGGAAGGCCAGGAGGGTTTGACATGGTTTGATCGGCGAGACGATCTGCTGATCATTGGAATCAGTGTCTACGCGATGAACATGGGCAGCCCCTTCACCATGATGGGCGGACGCGTCGACCATGGCTGGGTCGACCGGGTTCTCGCCGAACACTCTGATGCAAGATTCAAGCTCGTCCTGGGGCACTCCCCGGTTCATCCAGTCAACGGCTACAACGCTCCGAAGTGGGGCATGCTACCCGAGTTCGGTGAGCCGTTTTGGGAGGTGCTGGTCAGGCACAACGTGACCGCCTATCTGTGCAGCCACGTGATTGCGTTTGATGTCCAGGTTCATGATGGTGTGCCCCAGATCACCACGGGTGGCGCCGGGACCAATTCGGGGCCGGGCGGATGCATGCCAGCACCTACGGAGTACCATCACTGCGTTCAACTGGCCGTCGATGACCTCGGACTGCAGGGCCAGGTCATCGACACCGCGGGCACGGTTCGCGAACAGTTCAATTGGCCTTCGCCTCGTGATGGCGTTATCGAATGGTCGTTCAAGAGCGAGCCGCTGGATCCCAGGCCGTCCCGACTCCTGCTTACCGGACATTCCGGGAAAGAAGCGTTTCCCAGGATCCACGTGTCTCTTGATGGATATCAGCCGCGGCTGAATGTCGCGCTTTTCGACCCGGCAGACATTTATCCAAACTCCTGGCACGGTCCCGAAGTGGATATCCACCATCCGTTCGAGTTGACCGTTGCCATTGATCCGGCCATGGGCCCCGGGGGCGTGCTCGCTCGTGTGGGAAACGGACCGTTTTCGTCCCTGGAGACCGATGTGGCCCATGGCTACAAGGCAAACGGCTGGCCTGAAAAATGGACAACATCGACGGAAATGCAGGTCGAAAACACATTGGTCCAAGATGGCTTACGATGAGAACAAAATGAAACGCGTCGTAAACCGGCCTGTTCGACAACTGCTTATAGCGGGACTGTCGGCAGGCATATTGCTGCTGGTCAGCTTTGTCTCCTCTTCACATTGGCGAGCCGTCGGCTCCCGGTGGGAATCCCCGGACCCGCCACCTGCACTTTTACGTCATCCGTACCTCCAGAAGGGGACCACCCGTTCGATGGGGATC
>CAYYZW010000111.1:0-1935 GCA_964476375.1 uncultured Pirellulaceae bacterium | reverse complement strand
GGACAGTTCATTCCGCTACAATAACGGCAATAAAATATATGCCGGCGACGATCTTTACAATGCATGGAATGTCGGCAGCTACTTCGTTGACACCGCAAAGGGTTACCAGGACGGGGAATTCCTGAAAAACGGTGTCGCCGCCACCTCGACAGGAAGCACGATTGCCCCCGTGCCCTTCGAGTTCCCGGATGAGGGGAATGAAACCATTGTCGGCCATGGGCGCAGCACATCGGGCGTGCCATTGGACCTGCTTCGTGGAAACATTGCAGAGATCATCGTGGCCGATACCGTCCTGGACGATGCCGGTCGCAATGCCGTCCACTATTACCTGTCCCAGAAATTCGGTATCGGACTGGGGGCCACCTCAGACAATGTGGCCAATTCCTTCGATTCCTCCAGGACCGGAACATCAACCGTCCACTACCATGTCATTGATGCCTCTGGGAACAGGGCAACCGCCAGCAGGACGGTTGTCGTCGAGGGGAACAATCCCCCCACACTGCCCCTCCTCGGCGACAATCCCATGAAGTCTCCACTCGGCGGCGAATTCCAGGACCCCGGTGCCAACGCAGTCGATGCGGAGGATGGCGACTTGACCGCCCAGATACAGGTCGATGCCTCAGCCGTTGATGTGAGCGTGGCGAACAATTACGAGGTGGTTTACACCATCACGGACTCCGGTGGAGCTGTCACAAGCCTTAAGCGGAACGTCATCGTCATGGACCTGACGCCCCCGGTCATCACGCTTACCGGTGACGCTGAAATGACAATCGCGCAGGGTGTAGCCTTTGAGGATCCCGGCATCACCATCACCGATAACGTGGATTCATCGGCGGCACTTGCGGCAACCCTTTTCCATATGCCCGTGGATGGGTTGGTGCTCCATCTCGATGCGGCGGCGGTTGGCGAGGCAGTTGACGGCCAACCTGTTGAAACATGGCCGGACCTGTCCGGAAACGAAAACCATGCCTCCCAGGTCGTCTTTGAGGATTACAGGCCCCTCTACATTGCAGATGGTGGAAACGGTCGCCCGGTTCTGCGTTTTGACGGTGTCAACGATCACCTGGTCATCCGTGATATCCTGGCTGGTGGAACCTCCGGCCGCACCATCTTTGTCGTGGCCCGGCCTGACAAGGTGGCCGACTCCGCCTTTATTCAACTCAATCGTGACCACATCCAGAACGCGGCCAAGACCGCCTGGACCTATCGGTTCACCCCGGAGATTGGAATCCGTGTCTCAGGCAACAAGATGTTCCTGAATGACGCGCTGTCCCTTACGGTTCCCTCCATTGTAGGTGTCGGGAACCCGAAGGATGGGATCATCAACGACCTCAAGCTGTGGAAGAATGGTGCCGAGTTGACAGAAATGACCAGTGGCGGTGCAACCGGATTGCTTGACCTTCCCGGGGACATCACCTCGATCGGTGCCCGGAGCAATACTTCAAACCAACTGGATGGTGACATGGCCGAAATTCTGGTCTACAATCGTTTTCTCACCACTGACGAGGTTCGCCTTCTCCAGTACCATCTTCAACAAAAGCATGATATTTTCGGGGCGGCCAGCCTGGTCAACACCGCCACCCTTGGCGACCAGGTGATCCATTACCATGTGCGGGATGCCGCCGGCAACCTGGGCATGGCCAGCCGAACGATCCATGTCGTTGTGGACGACTGGACTCCCGTCATCACCATCCTTGGCCTACCGAACTCAGAGGTGGTCCTTGACGCTGTCTACCAGGATGCCGGGGCCACTGCGCACGACCAGCAGGATGGTGACCTCACCGCTGCAATCACTGCCACGATACGGAGTGCCAATGGCCAGACAGTGCAGACGATTGACAGTTCCGCCGTCGGGGCGGTCTACACCCTCACCTACAGCGTAACTGACAAGGACGACCATATCAGCACCGCAACCCGCACCGTCACGATCATCGA
>CAYYZW010000110.1:0-26462 GCA_964476375.1 uncultured Pirellulaceae bacterium | reverse complement strand
GAAAGAAGTGATCGGAGCGGTTCGCCGTTAAACGAGGCCCTTTCCGAGCGGATGCATATAATGAAATCGGCCAGACCTTCCCGGTGAGAAAGCCATGAACATCTACCTGACAGGCTATCGGGCCACAGGGAAGTCGACCGTCGGTGCCCTGGTAGCCAGGCAGCTTGACTGGTCCAGCGTCGATACGGACGAGCTGGTGGAAGAGGAGGCGGGGATGTCGATTAGTGAAATATTCACCCGCCTGGGAGAAACGGATTTTCGGGAAAGGGAATCCCAGGTACTGTGCCAATGCAGCCTGCTTGATGCCCATGTGGTGGCGCTCGGAGGTGGTGCGGTCGTCCGCCGGGAGAACCGGGAACGACTGCAGGGAACGGGGCCTGTGGTCTGGCTTACCGCGACGGTGGATACCATCCTGGAACGGCTCCAGGGGGATCCGGCAAGCTTGTCCCGTCGCCCCGACCTGGTCGCCGGGGGAGGCAGGGAGGAAGTGGAGCACCTCGTCAGGGAGCGTTCCGCGGTCTACCGTGATTGTGCAGACCTGGTGGTTTCCACGGATCAGCGAACCCCGGACCAGGTGGCCGGAGAGATTGTCACCTGGTTTGGCTGCCGGGATCCAGGTGGCGAAGGGGAGTGATCGTGGCCCATCCTGAAATGATCATTGGCATGGCCCTGCTTGGCCTTGTACTCGGCACCCAGGTGAACCGGGCCATCTATGGCCTGGCCTGGAAGCCACGGCCGATTGGTCCCTGGAGAGCGCCTGCCAAGGAGGCTGCCGATCGTCACTGGTCAGATTACCTGCCGGTGATTGGCTGGCTGGGCCTGCGTCGTGAGTCGGTGTTGCATGGACCTGGCTACTGGCTGCGCCCGGCCCTGGTGGAACTGGCAATGGTGGCCTGCTTTGCGGGAATCGGCTGCTGGGTGTCGACCGACCGGGTTCTGCCGGCCGGTACCCTGGGGGCCTCCGACTGGAGCACGGTGGTCCTGCCCAGGATCGTGACCTGGTGTGGCCTGTTGGTATTGTTGACCGTGGCGACCTTTATTGACCTGGATGAGCAGACCATTCCAGACCAGGTCACGATCAGTGGGACGCTGCTGGCCCTGGTACTTGCTGCCATATTCCCGCTCTCTCGGATGCCGGTGGTGCTTGAAGGGTCGGTGCAGCCCCTGCTTGTGACCACACCTGGGCTGGATCCACCATGGCTGTTTGGTATCCGGGGCCTGCTCTATGCCCTGGCGATTCACGGGCTCTGGTGCATGGCCCTGATGCCCAAGACCTGTACATGTCGGCATGGTGTTGTCAAGGGAATCCGTTACCTGTTTGCCAGCATGCTCCGCCCCGCTCGCCGTTTACGGGCGACCCGGGACCGCTGGCCCAGGCCGGCGGCCACGAGGTTGGCCGTGGTCGCTATCCTCGGATGGGTGGGGATCCTCCTGGTATGGCGTCTTTCCGGGATTTACTGGCACGGCCTGCTCACGGCACTCGTGGGACTCGCCGGTGGAGGCCTGGTGGTCTGGACAGTGCGGCTTGTTTCTCGCTGGTCCCTGGGGCGCGAGGCGATGGGTTTTGGAGACGTGACTCTACTGGCCATGATCGGCGCCTTTGTCGGATGGCAGCCAGCGGTACTTGTTTTCTTCCTGGCACCCCTGGCTGGTGTGGTTGTCGGGATCCTGCAACTCGTCACGACCCGCCAGACAGAGATGGCATTCGGGCCCTACCTCTGCCTGGCAACGGTGGGAGTGATACTGGCATGGCCAGGCTTGTGGCATGGCTACGCGGTGGATGTCTTTGCCATGGGCTGGGTCATTCCGGGACTGTTTGCCGCCGGTGTCTGCCTGATGGGAGGCATGCTGTTTACCTGGAGTTTGATCCGGGGTGCCGGCTCATGAATCCTTGCCGACCTGGTCCGGGTAGATAACCACTTCTATCCTCTGGTTGCCCGTGCGGCCTTCCTGGGAGCCACTGGAATAGCGAGGGTGATTGCTGCCGTGGGCGACCGTGAAAAGCTGCTGGGGGCTGGCTCCGCCGGCGACAAGCCGGGAGAGTACCGCCAGGCTCCAGTTCGCCGTCTGCTGGTGAAGTGATCCAGCGGTCCCGGGCATTTGCATGGTGGCGGTATGCCCCTCGATGGCAATGAACTGCCTGGGATAATGCAGCGAGATAGCCTGGTTCACTTGCCCGAGGAGTCCCAGGCCGTCACTGGAGAGCTCCGAGGTGCCTTCGTCGAAGAGACGCCCGATCGGGATCTCGATCCTTACGGTTTCGCCGTCGGCCACGGCGACCAGGTCGGAGATCGGAACGACCGGGGGGCGGTCGGGGCCGACCGATGAACGAATAGTTGGTGCCGCGGGGGACTCCGTGTTATCGCTGACCTGGGAACGGAGCTGGTCGGCAGTCTCTCCCAGTTGTTCCTTGACAAGCTTCAGCTCGTCCACGGTGGCCTGGTGGAGCTGCCGGGCCTCGGCAAGCTGGCGGTGGAGTTTCTGGTTTGCCTGATCCAGGTCGACCAGGCGGCTTCCCGGGGTGGCATCCGCTCCTCCAGCGGCTGGCTTCCAGAGACCGGCGGGGCCGTTCTGGCAGCCGACGAGACCTGCCATCAGTGCCAGGTAGATCAAGGCGCTTGTGTTATGCCGCATCTGGAGATCCTGGCCGGTAAGGGGAGTGTCCTTCATAGTGCGGGCCGGGATGGTAGCAAAGAGGAAGATGGCATGACAAGGCCCAAATTTTCGTTGGTACCTCGGCGGTGACGTGAAAAAACATAGAATAAGAGGCGAACCAGGGCCTGCTGGAAGTGTCCTGCGTGATGACAGAACCGCTGTCCAGCTTGTCGGGAGAGACGATGATCTCAATTGTTGATTACCAGATGGGGAACCTGCGGAGTGTCCAGAAGGCCTTTGAAAAGGTCGGCGTGGAGGCAGAAATTACGAGTGACCCGGAGCAGGTTCGGAGGGCCGAGAAAATCGTCCTGCCGGGAGTCGGAGCGTTTGAGGATGCAATTTCAGAACTGCACCGGCGTTCCCTGGTGGAACCGATATGCGAGTCGATCAGGCAGGGTACCCCCTTCCTTGGAATCTGCCTGGGACTGCAGTTGCTTTTCGATGTCAGTCATGAAGGGGGCCGTTTTGAAGGGATGGGGGTCATTCCCGGGGAGGTGGTTCGGTTCTCGGATCAAGCCGAAGTAAAGATACCCCACATGGGATGGAACCAGGCCGTGATTCGCCAGAGGGCACCGCTTTTGGAGGGGATCGATGAGGGAAGTTATTTCTATTATGTGCACTCCTATTACGTGCGTCCGACCGATCCGGATGTGATTGCCGTGGAATGTGATTACCATCAGCGATTCTGCGCGATGATCTGGCAGGAGAATATTTTTGCCACGCAGTTTCATCCCGAAAAGCGCCAGCAGGCGGGCCTGAGGATGTTAAAGAATTTCGCTGATTTGCCGGGATAAACCTACCTTTCCCGACCATCCTGTGACTCCTTGTCAACACCGGAACTGTGTGTCATATTGCGAGTTTTCACCCTCTGGACAATAGACAGGTTCGTGTAAAGCGTGACATGGAGATCTGGCCGGCGATCGATCTACGGGACGGCAAATGTGTTCGCCTCGTGCAGGGCGATTTTGACCGCCAGACAGTCTATGCGGATGATCCGGTCGACGTCGCACGGCGATGGGCCGAGCTTGGAGCACGCCGCTTGCACCTTGTCGATTTGGATGGTGCCCGGGATGGCAGGACAGCCAACCGGGACATTGCCCAGTCTATTGTCGAGGCGGTGGAGATACCCTGCCAGCTTGGTGGCGGCATCCGTGATGAGGAGGCCATTGCCGGATTGCTGGCAGCGGGACTGTCACGCCTGGTCATTGGTACACGGGCAGTGAGGGATCCCGACTGGTTTGCCGGCGTTTGTCGTCGCTTTCCGGGACAACTGGTCGCTGGGGTTGATGCCCGTAATGGGCAGGTTGCCACCGACGGCTGGGCCCAGGTGAGCGACCTGGATGCAGTCGAGCTGGCGGGGAAACTCGCCGGTGAACCGCTGGCGGGATTGGTTTACACGGATATTGCAAGAGATGGAATGCTTCAGGGGCCCAACCTGGAAGCAATGCAAAGAATGCAACAGGAAGTGGACATGCCGGTGATTGCCTCCGGGGGTGTGACGACCCTGGAGGATGTTCAATCACTGGCCGACGTGGGAATGGCCGGGTGTATTGTCGGCAAAGCACTTTACGAGGGTCGCCTGTCATTACCCGACGTTCTGGAAACAGCAGGTGATCATTTACCGTAACCTTGATAGATCGTGCCGGCCTGGCCGGTACAGGGAATTCTCTTATGGCGAATATTGAAAACATCCGAAACGTTGCATTTTGTGGTCATGGGTCTGCCGGCAAGACCACGCTGGTGGATCAGCTGCTGGTGAAAACAGGCGCGGTGAGTGCCAATCCGAGCGTGGATGATGGAACGAGTATCTGTGATTTTGATCCGGAAGAAAAAAGTCACCAGTACTCCATCGAGGCAAGCGTGGTGCACCTGGACCATGCTGGCGTTCGCCTGAATGTCATCGATACCCCCGGTTACCCGGATTTCATAGGGCAGGCCATCGGCTCGCTCACCGGGGTCGATACCGCTGCCGTGGTCATTAACGCGCAGTCCGGTATCGAGGTGAACACGCGACGTGTTTTTGACGTTGCCAACATGGGAGGGCTGGGGAAGTTCATCATCATCAACAAGATGGACGGAGAGAATATCGAGTTTGAAACCCTGGTAAGTGACATCCGTGAAATGTGGGGTAACCAGTGCACCCTGTTGACCGTTCCGGTCGGACATGGGGCGGACTTTAGCGGGGTCGTCAACACGCTCGATGAAAATGCCAGTGCCGATGGGGCCCTGGTCGATGTAGCGGAAATCCGTGAGCAGTTGATCGAATCGATCATCGAGGTGGACGAGGAGGTGATGGAACGGTATTTCGAGGGCCAGCAGCCGAGCAAGGAGGAACTCAAAAAGCTTATGGTGCGAGCGGTTGCCGAGGGAAGCCTGGTACCGATTATCTGCTGCAGTGCCAAGTCCGGCACCGGCCTGGACGCATTGCTTGATGCACTTGTGCTTTGTGGTCTTTCCCCGGGTGATCGAACCTGGACGGCCCGCAAGGGAGAGGAGGAGATGGAGGTTACCTCCGATCCGGCAGGCCCGCTGGTTGCACAGGTCTTCAAGACACGAGTGGATCCTTTCGTCCAGAAGCTGAGTTTCATCCGAATCTTCTCTGGAACGCTCAAGAAAGACCAGTCGGTCAGCCTTTCCACAGCCCGCAAGCCGATCAAGATGGGGCAACTGCTCGTCACCCAGGCCGATCAGACCGAGCAGGTCGCTTCTGCAAGTGCCGGTGATATTGTGGCGGTGGCCAAGATGGAAGACCTGGCGACCTCTACCTCCATCGGGGACGCTTTCATGCCCGACATCCAGTTTCCCACTCCGATGGTGGGGCTGGCTGTCTCCCCCAAGGCGCGGGGGGACGAGACCAAGCTCTCCACCGCCCTGGCAAAGGTTGTGGATGAAGATCCGACGTTCCTGCTGAACCGGGATGGCCAGACGAAGGAAATGGTGATGACCGGCATGAGTGACCTGCACCTGACCATCGTGCGGGAACGGCTGGTTCGGCGTGACAAGCTGGAAGTGGTTACCCGGGAACCGAAGATCCCCTACCGGGAGACAATCCAGGCGAATGCCGAGGGAAGCTACCGGCACAAGAAACAGTCGGGAGGCCGGGGGCAATTTGGCGAGGTCCACATCCGCATGTACCCGCTTCCACGGGGAACCGATATCGAGTCCTACGCCGTCAAGTCATCCGAGCGATTTTCCTCGCTCAAGGACTTCAAGTACGACGAAACCAAGAATTTTCTCTCGGTCGACTCGGTGGTGGGAGGTGTCATTCCCGGGAACTTCATGCCGGCCGTGCAAAAAGGATTTCGTGAACGGATGGAACGGGGTGTGATCGCCGGTTACCAGGTGCAGGATGTCTGCGTGGAAGTTCACTTCGGCAAGCACCATGATGTGGATAGCTCGGAAGCAGCATTCAAGACCGCCGCCTCGATGGCCTTCCGCAATGTCTTCCAGGAAGCACAGCCCTGCCTGCTGGAGCCGATCGTCAAGATGGCGATCACGGTGCCGGAATCCAACGTGGGGGATGTCTACAGCGACATGTCCAGCCGGGGTGGCAAGGTTCAGGGAACCGATTCGGCAGGAGGAAGCTACCAGACGGCCCGCTGCGAGGTGCCGCTTCGGGAAGTGACGACCTATTCCCGTACACTCTCGAGCATGACAGGTGGGCAGGGGAGCTACTCGATGGAATTCAGCCACTACGATATCATGCCCGGAAATATCCAGCAGAATATTATTTCCAAGTCAAAAGTCGAAGAAGAAGAGGACGATGGCTAGTCGGCACCGGCAGGACCGCTTCGGAGAGGGCCGGGAAATCCTCTCGCGTGGTATCGGGGGCGTGTGCCCCTTTACAGTGATGACTCCGTGACTCATGCTGGTAAGAGTGTCCTCCTCTTCCGCAGGCTCCTTCAAGGCGATGCGACCATGGTGAAACAGACCGATTTCATCCTCGCTCCAGTGGTATGCTCTTGCCGCTGTATTTGTCCGGTATAACCGGACCCCCGTCGCGCGTTGTCACTTTTTCTCTTTCCCCAGACCTGCCAGATTCCTACTGCCTCCAGTGCAGTTTTTCTGGCCCGGAGTTTTTAGTTATGGCTTCCGAGACCCGACGAAAAGATGAACTGCCTGGTATTACCGAATCGATTGTCGAGACGTACGAGTCGGTCGGTACCATCAACCACCTGGACCATAGTCCCCTGCCGCGATACGAGGAAGTGATCACGGCCCTGGAGGACATGAGAGAGATCCTCTTTCCCGGGTATCGTCGCCGGGAGGGACTGCACCTGGGGAATGTCGGTTACTACATCGGGGATTTGATCGACGGGCTGCACGACCGTTTGATCATCCAGATATCTCGAGCGATGGCGCATGAAAGCCGTGTTCGGGGAGAACAGACGGATGATTCGGATCCGGCAGCGGGTCACGAGGCACGGGCACAGGATATCACGCTTGAGCTGCTCGCACGGATTCCCGATATGCGGCGGCTGTTGGCGACCGACGCCCAGGCCGCCTACGATGGGGACCCGGCCTGCCAGAACCTCGACGAGGTGATTTTTTGCTACCCCGGCCTGGAGGCGATCACGGTCTACCGGATCGCGCATGAGTTATACAAGCTGGAGGTCCCTTTTATTCCGCGGATGCTCTGCGAGTGGGCCCACAAGGAGACCGGGATCGATATCCATCCCGGCGCGACCATCGGCGACCATTTCTTTATCGATCACGGGACGGGGGTCGTGATCGGAGAGACCACCGAAATCGGGAGTCACGTCAAGATCTACCAGGGGGTGACACTCGGTGCGCTCAGTTTTCCCACCGATGCCGATGGAAACATCATCCGTACCATGAAACGGCATCCCACGATCGAGGACCGGGTGGTAATTTATGCCAGTGCCACGATCCTGGGTGGGAAAACCGTGATCGGGCACGACAGCGTGGTTGGTTCCAGCGTCTGGCTGACCCGCAGTGTGGAACCCCATACCACGGTGATGCTGGAAAAACCGGCCCTGCGGATGCGAAACGAGGATCCCGATTCGCTCCATCCCGACAGCAACTTTCAGATCTAGCCCGTCTCCAGAAGGCCATCAGGCCTGGCCCGCCGCCGAAGGGCGATCTGGAGAATAAGGAGCAGGCCCAGCCCGGCCAGGCTGAGCCAGGCCCCGGTACGGACCGGGGCCGGCTGGTAACGCAGGAGCAGCTGCTGTTCTCCGGCCGGAAGGGGCAGGGCGGTGGCAATAAAGTTGGCCCGTTCGAGGGGAACCTGCTGCCACCGGGCGGTTCCTGCTGGACGTGACCATGCTTTCCAGCCCGGGGCATAGGCCTGGTTCAGGACAAGGTATGCGGGCTGCCCCAGACGCACCTTCCACTCCCGGCGGGTCGGTTCGAAGAGTCCCAGTTCGATTGTCGCGGCAGAGGAAGGCAGCCTCGTTTCTCCCGGCGGGGCTGTCTGCGATGGCCCCTCGCCATGCAGGAGGACCAGTCGGGTGAGATCAAGGAGCCCGCCATCGGGATAGAGTTCTGCTTCGATCTGCCGGGCAAGATCGGACATCCGTTCCGGGAGTGGCCCGGTTCGCCTGTCCTTGAAAACAACACGGGCGAAAGGGGCGGGGGAATGGATCTGCCAGAGAGAGAAATTGTCGGGCGGGGCCTGGAGCCGGGACAGATCCTGCCGGTGCGAGGGGCCTCCCGGGTGCCAGTCGCCGGGGCCGGCAAGCCAGCGGATGCCGATCGACTGGAGCAACTGGAGATCCGGTTCCCGCAGGCCGTCCGGCCGCCGGGGGCCATGCCGCCTACCCACGTCCAGCAGCGTTGCCAGGGTGCGATCCTGCAGGCTCCGGCTGCTCTCCAGGCTGCCCAGTGGAGAAAGTAAATGGTAGCGGGGAAGCAGGGTCTGTCGATCCCAGCGGACCGACTCGTGGAGACGCTGGGGCGAGGACTGCAGGAGCCAGTGCCGGGGCTTCCACTGTCGCCACTGGGCACGGAAGACACGTTCCGGTGGCCGGGGTTTTGTGGCCGGGACACCGTGTTGCAGGATTTCCATGGGAGAGGAAGTGTCCCAGGCTCTGCCGGGGACGTGCTGGACCAGGTGGCTGTTCGCCGCGCCGATCTCGAGGATCGTGAGGGAGACCAGCAGCGGGCCGAGCAGGCGAGACGGCAGGTTGGCAAGCAGGCCTAAAAGCAGCAGGGCCAGAAGTGTTCCGTGCAGCAGGGCCAGCAGGATGCCGCGATAGGCAGCCTTGGCCTGCAAGGGGCCCAGCAGGTAATCCGACTGTCCCCGGCCCAGGTGCTCCAGCAGCCAGGGCCGCAGCAGCGCAAGCAGCAGCAGTCCGGCAGCACCGGCAGCGGCCAGCAGGACCAGGCGGCGTGCCGGACGCCGCCGGCGGCCATCGAGGAGCTTGTGCATCTGCCAGGCGGACAGCAGGCTGCCGGCCAGGGTGAAAAGTATCCATAACTTGGCCGGGAAGCGAAACTTCACATAACCCGGCAGGATGACCGTCATCAGCCAGTAGAGTCCCCCGGTCGGATCGCTGCCGGGGTTCTCGTGCAGGCCTGCCTGCCGCAGGATCCATCCGGCCCCGTAGAGGCCAAGGCTGGCGATTGCCGAGAGCAGCAGTATCCAGCTCAGCCAGCGCACCGGCCGCTCACTGCTTCGCAGACTCCAGCCACTCCAGGCCAGTACCATCACCCAAAGGCCCATGTAGAGCGTCGGAGTCCAGATCCGCTGCTCGCCTCCAAGGCTGCGCAGCCAGCGCCCGTTCTGTGGGTACATTTGGCCGCTGACGTTGGGCCAGGCAAGCTCGGCAAGTCGCCAGGGAGCGACACTGAACTGGTACGGGTCCGGCTGGTAGGGATTCTCCGGCCCCTTCAGCAGGCCGGAGAGCTGCTCCCCGGCGGGGGACCCGTGCAGCTGGAGTTCATAGAAGGAGCGAGGCTGGTCAGGTGCCGCGCGGGTACTCTGGCGAGACTGCGCCAGCAGGGGGAGCAGCTGGATGGCCGAGAGTAAGCCGGCCAGCAGGGCGGCGCCGGCAAGCAGCCCCAGCCCCCGCCGCCGTGACCTGCCGGAGATGCGACGGGGCAGTATGAGCAGGTAAAGCACCGCTGCCAGGCCGACGTGGTAGGCGGCCTGGGGATCACCGCCAAGCACCATCAGGGCCAGGACCAGGGCCAGGGAAAGCACGGCGGACGGCTCCGCCCGGCGCAGCAGCCGGTCGATTGCCTGGAAGGCCCAGGGGAGCCAGGCAGCACCGACCAGGAAGGGGATGTTGGCATGCAGCGAGAGGACCGGGCCACTGAGTGAGTAAGCGGCGGCGGCAAGACATGCTGCAGCCCGCTCCAGGTTCCAGGCACGTGCCAGGCGGTAACTGCCAGCCGCTGCCAGCAGCAGGTGGGCGAGGATGTAGAGGTTCAGCCGGGTGGCCCAGGCACAGGGGAGGGCGACCAGCAGGATCTTGCCTGGGTAAAAGACGCTGGAGGAACCGTCCCCGACCACATCACTTCCGAGGCCCTCCTGGTCGTTCCAGAGCGGTACGGATCCGTCTCGCCACTGCCTGGCCTGCCAGGAAAAGGAGGGAGAGTAGAAGTGTGCGGTATCGCGAAAGGCCAGGCCCTTTCCCGAGATCAGGGGGAGAAAGATTCCGGCGAGAGTCAACAGGAGCAGAATTCCGGGAAGCCAGCGAAGCGGGTGCCGTCGGTCCTGGATCACGCCTGTCGGCCCTCCCGGTCGGATCGTTCTCGAGTGGCAACCAGTGTGCCTACTTGGCCGACCGCCGGGCGGCGCGCTGCCGGGCTCTCAGTTGCTGGACTAGCTGATCCCTGGCGTCCATCTGTTCGCTGCCCACTGCCGGTTCTGCCAGGGCTGCCACGCGCCGGTCCCCGGCCTCCTCGGCATCCAGCTGGTCGACCGGGACGGCCCGTCCGGTAAGGACCGAAACCGTGTTGTCAGCGATCTGGATAAATCCGCCGTCCAGGAAAAAGCGGTCGACCTGGTCCCCGTTTCGGAGCCGCAATTCTCCCGAGCCGAGCCGTCCGATCATCGCCCCGTGGTTGGGCAGGATGCCCATCTCACCATCAAAAAGCGGTACCACGACCGATTCCACCACGGTCTCGACCGCGGTCTCCTCGGGCGTCACGACAATACAGTTCATCTCGGCCATGGGTTAAGCATCCTTCGCCATAGACTTGGCCTGTTCTTCCGCCTGCTCGATGGCACCGACATACATGAAAGCCTGTTCCGGCAGGTGATCCCACTTGCCGTCACAGAGTTCTTCAAAGCTGCGAATGGTATCTTCCAGCGGCGTGATTTCACCAGGCTTGTTGGTGAAAACCTCGGCGACCAGGAAAGGCTGCGAGAGAAAACGCTCGATACGCCGGGCGCGGTGAACAATCAGCTTGTCCTCCTCGCTCAGTTCATCCACGCCCAGGATGGCGATGATGTCCTGGAGTTCCCGGTATCGCTGCAGTGTGGTCTGCACCCGGCGGGCAATCGCGTAGTGACGATCTCCCACGTACTGGGGGTCAAGGATCCGGCTGGACGAGGCGAGCGGGTCGACCGCGGGATAGATCCCTTTTTCCGTGATCGAACGTTCCAGGTAGAGGAACGCATCGAGCTGTCCGAAGGCGGTCGCCGGGGCTGGATCGGTAGGATCGTCTGCCGGCACGTAGACCGCCTGCACCGATGTGATCGCCCCGCTGTTGGTCGAGGCGATGCGTTCCTGCAGGGCTCCCATCTCGGTTGCCAGCGTCGGCTGGTAACCGACCGCCGAGGGCATCCGTCCCAGCAGCGCGGAGACCTCACTGCCCGCCTGCGAGAAGCGGAAGATATTGTCGACAAACAGGAGCGTGTCGGCACCGGTGGAATCGCGGAAGTGCTCGGCCATCGTGAGTGCCGAGAGGGCAACTCGCAGCCTTGCCCCGGGGGGCTCGTTCATCTGTCCAAAGACCATGCATGTCTGTTCAATCACGCTCCGGCCGGTATCGCCGATCTTGGTTTCCTGCATTTCCAGCCAGAGGTCGGTCCCCTCGCGAGTCCTTTCCCCCACCCCGGCGAATACCGAGTAGCCACCATGGGCGCGGGCGATACGGGCGATCAATTCGGTCAGGATGACTGTCTTGCCCAGTCCGGCACCACCGAACAGACCCGCCTTGCCGCCCCGCACGAAGGGGGTCAGCAGGTCAATCACCTTGATGCCGGTCTCGAACAGGTCGGTACTGGTTGAGAGTTCAATCACCGCCGGTGCGTCCTGGTGGATCGCCCGGGTCTCGGTCGTATCCACAGGGCCACGGCCGTCCACCGGTTCTCCCAGCAGGTTAAAGACCCGGCCCAGGGTACCATCCCCTACCGGGACCGATACCGGCTTGCCGGTATCTACACAGTCCTGTCCGCGAATCAGTCCGTCCGTACTGCCCAGGGCCACGCAGCGAACCTTGCCACCGCCGAGATGTTGCTGGATTTCACCGGTCAGGTTGAGCTCCACACCCTTCTCGTTGCTCTGGATCTTGACCGCGTTATAAATCGCCGGCAGGTTCTTCTCGTCAAACTCCGCGTCAAAGGTCGAACCGATGACCTGGGTGACGTGTCCAACATTGGCCGCTGCCGAATCGCTCGTTGTTGCCATGAGGTCTATTCTCTTTAATTAAAAAAGGGTTATCGTCGTGCGGTTTCCGTGAACCGGGGTTATCCGTTGAGTGCTTCCACTCCCCCGATGATTTCCATGATCTCGTTTGTGATTTGTGACTGGCGAGCCCGGTTGTAGGACATCGAGAGCTGCTTGATCATCTCCGAGGCGTTCTCGGTGGCACTCTTCATGGCCACCATGCGAGCAATCTGCTCACTGACCGCCGCATCCAGGAAACACTTGAAGAGTTTGACGCGGAAGCTTGCCGGGATCTCGTCCTTGAGGATGCTCTCGGCCGAGGGGACGAAATCGTAAATTGACGAGGCGGATCTCTCCTCGTCATCACCGGCCTCCTCGTCCCCGAGGGAACCGAGCGGAAGCAGTGTTTCCACGACTGCTACCTGCTTGGAACTGGAGACGAAGCGGGTATATGCCACGTCCAGCCGGTCCAGCTCGCCGCGGCTAAAGAGTTCCAGGTAGCTATTCGCAATCGGCTCGACTTCCTCGAATTTTGGTTCATCGTCGAACTGGGTAAAGGTCGCATCGGCGGACATGTTGCGATATTTCACCGCCGCAATACCACGGTTGCCGGAGATCTCCAGGCGGACCGAGGACTCTTTCTGAAGTTCCGCATGGTGTGCTATCGCTTTTCGAAGTACGCCGCCGTTGTATCCACCACAGAGACCACGGTTCGCGGTCAGGACCAGCAGCGTGGCGTTGTTGACCGTCTCCCGGGACTCCAGCAGCGGGTGCTTGAGTTCCATGCCACCCCCGGCCAGGTCGGAGACCAGCTGGGTGATCCGCCGCGTGTAGGCGGTGGCAGCCACAGCCCGGTCCATCGCTTTCTTGAAGCGGGCGGTGGCAATCAGTTCCATGGTCCGCGTGATCTTGCGGATGTTACGAACCGACTTGCGTCGTTTGTCAAGTGCTCTGGCATTTGCCATGGTGTTTGCGTTCCTGGTCCTGCTATGGGATCCGTACTACCGGGGGCTGCTAGGCATCCTCGGCGGCGGCAGCCGCTTCGGCGGCCTCCTCCTGCTGGTCAGTTGCACCCTCGTCCTCGTTTTCACTTTCGTCGGCGGCCACCGGATCGGTCGCGGGGCTGTCGATCGACTTGAACTGCTCGATCGCCGAAACGACCTCCGCCTCCAGTTCCTCGTCCATGGCACCCGATTCGAGAATCGTCGAGAGGATCTCCGCCTTGCGGTCCCGTATAAACTGCAGGAACCTCCCTTCCCACGCCTGGACGTCATTGATCGGCACATCGTCCAGGTATCCGCGGGTACCGGCATAGATCATCAAGACCTGCTCCGAGACCGGCATCGGCTGGTACTGGGGCTGCTTGAGCAGTTCCACCATCCGGTAACCACGATCCAGCCGAGCCTGGGTGTCGGCGTCGAGATCCGTCCCCAGCTGCGCAAAAGCCTCCAGCTCACGGAAGGAGGCGAGGTCCAGACGCAGGCCACCTGCCACGCTTTTCATCGACTTGATCTGTGCCGCACCACCAACCCGCGAGACCGAGATACCGGCGTTCATGGCGGGCCGGATACCGGCGAAGAAAAGGTCGGGCTGGAGATAGATCTGGCCGTCGGTAATCGAGATCACGTTGGTGGGAATATATGCCGAGACCTCCCCTTCGAGCGTCTCGATAATCGGCAGCGACGTGATGGAACCACCACCCAGTTCATCACTCATCTTGGCGGACCGTTCCAGCAGCCGGCTGTGACAATAGAAGACATCGCCCGGGTAGGCCTCGCGGCCGGGAGGACGACGCATCAGCAGCGATAGCTCGCGGTAGGCCGCTGCCTGCTTGGAGAGATCATCGTAGACAATCAGGGCATGTTCCCCATTCTCCATGAAGTACTCGGCCATCGAGGTACCAGCATAAGGTGCCACGTACTGCAGAGGGGCAGGGGTGCTGGCCCCGGAAATAATGACTGTCGTGTACTCCATGGCACCGTAATCCTCAAGGATCTGGATCACGCCGGCCACGGAGGAGTCCTTCTGGCCGACCGCGACATAGAAGCACTTGACCCCGGAGTCTTTCTGGTTGAGGATCGCATCGATGGCAATGGCGGTCTTGCCTGTCTTTCGATCCCCGATGATCAGCTCTCGCTGGCCGCGCCCGATCGGTGTCATCGAGTCGACTGCCTTGATGCCGGTCTGGAGTGGCTCGGTCACCGGCTGGCGGGCTGCCACACCGGGGGCCATCTCCTCGACATTCCTCCTGAGGTCCGTGTTGAGCGGTCCCTTTCCATCAATCGGGTTGCCAAGTGGGTCCAGTACACGGCCGATCACCGCCTCACCCACCGGGACCGACAGCAGGCGACCGAGGGCCTTGACCTCGTCCCCTTCCTGGATTTCCAGGTAGTCGCCGAGGATGATCACGCCGACGCTGTTTTCTTCCAGGTTGAATGCGAGGCCCTTGACGCCACTTGGGAACTCCACCATCTCGCTGGCCATCACGCCAGAAAGTCCATAGACACGGGCAATACCATCACCCACTTCCAGGACCGTTCCCACTTCACGGACGTCCAGCTGGCTCTCGTATTGCTCAATCTCCTGCTGGAGGACCGATGCGATCTCGTCGGCGTTAAATTTCATCGAACTTGTTCCTCGTATCGTTCAGCAAAGGGTCGGTTGTCGTGAAAAATGTTGTCGTGTGCTTCTGGGGTGATCGGGAGATCGGTTAGTCGGTGTCTCCTGATGCAAATCGATCTGCAGACTGCTGGAACTCTGTCGTTGTGCGGGTAATCGCGTCCTGCTTGATCCTGGCAAGCCGGGTGGCGACGCTTCCATCGTACACCGTGTCCCCGATCCTGACGATCGTCCCGCCGATCAGTTCCGGATCGACCGTGACGGCCAGTTCCACCTGGCTGTCGAGCGAGGAGGAGAGCTGGTGTGCGATCGACGCGCGTGTTTCGTCGTCCAGGGGAGTGGCGCTTGTGACATGGACTTCAAGCCGGCCCTGCATCGTGTTGTACTGGTCTCGAAGCGACCGCCCGATCACCGACAGGCAGTCCATGCGGCCATGTCGCGAAAGAACCTTGAGGAAGTTAAGCAGGGTGCCATCCATCCGGCCGGTAAAGGCCTTGTCCAGCATGCGTTCCTTGTCCGCATGGCTGATGCGGGGGCTTTCCAGTAATTGCTGTATCTTGGGCTGGCTGGCAAGCAGGTCCTGGCAGAGTGACTCGGTCTGCTGCATCACCGCCTCCACGCTGTCGCTGGAACTGGCGGCGGCCAGCAGGGCGCGGGCGTAGACATCCCCCAGTTGCTGGCGGTCGCTGTCGTAAGCTGCTCCCTGCTGGGCGGTTTCGGCCATGGTGGATTTACTTGGAAAGGGTGTTAGTTGTTACTGGCAAACTGGTCAATCGAATCCCGGATCAGGGAGGCATGGTCGGCTGCGTCAAGTTCCTTGGAGATGATCTTGCCGGCCAGGTCGACCGCGATCTCGGTCCCTCGCTGGGCAACCTCGTCCAGGGCGGACCGTGTTGCCACATCGATTGCTTCCAGTGCCCGGTCGCGTTCCCGCTGGGCCGCCTCCTTGGCCTCGGCGACGATCTGGTCTCCGGCGGTCTCGGCGTCCTGGCGGGCCTGGGCGACAATCTGCTGGGCCTCCCGTACCGCGTCCTGCAGTTGCTGCTTGTACTGCTCGAGTGTGTCGGCGGCCTGTTCTGCATCCAGTCGGGCCTGGTCGATCTTGTCGGCAATTCCCTGCTCACGCTTCTCCAGGCCCTGGGTAATCGGGCCCCACGCGAATTTCAGCAGGATCAACAGAAGCAGGACAAAGACGGCAAGTGTGAAAAGTGCCAGGTCCGACTTGAATTCCTGTGGATGCATCATCGAGGGGCCTGCATTCTTGTGGCTGTTGTCAAATGCATGATCGTCCGCTCCACCGTGGCCCGCCTCGTCCCCGTGGCCGGTCTCGTCACCGTGGCCGGCCTCATCCTGGTGGGGGTCGGCAGTCGCGTCGGGCGCCACACTGTCCGCGTCATCGGCGCCCGTGACGGGGGTGGCAGCGATCAGGATCCAGGCGGCCAGGGGAAGTGCCAGGGCAAGTCGGAGGGGGGTTCTTTTTATCACGGTCTTTACCTAGTGGTGGTGAATGGCAGCGTTGAGGAACAGGGCTGCCAGGAAAGTGAATACATAAGCCTGGAGCAGGGCCACGAATAACTCCAGGCAGCTGAACAGCGTGGATGCCACGATGGAAACAGGAGCGGCTACATACCAGGCAAAGCCACTGTTGGCGAACTCCAGGGCGATTCCCATGATTCCCAGCAGCACCAGGTGGCCGGCAACCATGTTCGCAAGAAGTCGCACGGCAAGTACCGCGTGCTTGATGAACAGGCCCAGCAGTTCGATTGCCATCAACATCGGCTTGATCGGAATGGCCATGATCAGGGGCAGGTCCATGTGAGGCAGGAGGTTCATCCAGTAGCCAATGAAGAAGGGTTTGAGGCGCAATGACCCGACCATCATCCCGGTGGCAAGGATGACGATTGCCAGGGCCACGGTGACTCCGAATGCCGCGGTCGGTGCCCCCAGCCAGGGGATCATGCCGAGCAGGTTGCAGCCCAGGATAAACAGGAAGATGGTCCAGAGCAGTGGGAGAAACTTGTTCCCGTCTTTCTTGCCGAACACCGGATAGGCAATGTCGTCACGGAGAAAGACCAGGAAGGACTCGAAGAAATTCCACAGCCGCCCTCTTGGACGGTCCCCGTTACGGACACGTCGGCCAAGCCAGCTGAAGGTGCCAACCATGCAGAGGGCAATCACCACCTCCAGGACCATGAACTTGGAGATGCAGAACCCGTCTGCTTTTTCATGCAGGTTCTTGATCTCGCCAAAGGGCTGGGGGATCAGGATCTTACCGTGCAGGTGGTGGTTGTACTGGTCGATCTTGTCCTGGGACCAGGCGGCATCGGAATCCTTGTAGGTTTCGATTGCCAGTTCCCCGCGAACTTCCTGCTGCAGGTCATTCCATTGCTCGGCATCCAGGAGGTCGTGAATTCCTTCTTTCTCGGATGCCAGGTAGGAGTCGAAGGGCTTACCGGCGTTGGCATGATCGGCACCGCTGTGCTTCCAGTGCTCGTAATCATGAATTATCTGGTCCTTGGCAGGGAAAGTGCCAACTCCGTTATCCTTGCTGAGCAGCCTGTCATAGATCTTGCCGGCTTCCTTGTGCTGGAAGTCGTCATCGAGGCGGACCCACCAGTCCGGAAAGTCACTCTTGGAATCGTGCCGCGACCGCCAGAGCATCTTGGGGACTTCGAAGTAGTACCCGTCCTTGATATGTAAAACTGGATTTGCCATCTGCTAGGAAACCTCTGCTCCAGATTCCGTTCGTTGAATGAGGCGAATGATCAAAACCGTTCCCATCACCAGTGCCGTCCCATAGTAAGGGAGCAGGTGCAGAACCAGCTTGGATTGTCCGATCTTATCACTCCATTGTCGTAATACAAGAAAGGCGCACAACACGAATCCCTCTCGACAGACCATCGAGAGCAGAATTCCAGTAATGGCCCTCTTTCCTCCACGTGTCCTGCTTGTCGTCAAAAGAGCCAGGACGGCTCCGAAACAGCAGATCCCGCCGGCGACGGCGGAAGCCCACAGTCCCTCGCTGCCATGACTCCGATGGGCCAGCCAGCCCATGACTGTCACCACCAGCAACATGACTGCCGTCAATTGACCACATGCAACCCTTGTCCCTTTTAACCAGCGAGCGGCTGGTTCACCGGGGTCTTCCTCGTCCGCCTTGTGCTGGTCTGTATTCACCGGTCTTCCGTTTTCTTTCCGTTGCCGCTACCTGGCCGTGGCGCCCTGGTGAGGACCACCAGGTGCCAAAAACCAAGGGCTGGACCAATCACCAGGCCAAGCCAGATTGCAAACGATGTACTCCAGGTCTTATCAATCCAGAAACCAATCAGGATGGGAATGATCATCTCCAGGCCAACGGACGTGATCACTGCCACCCACTTCATCGCCTCCGCCATCGGGGTGGGGGGAGGAGATTCGCTATCGGGATTTTCCTGAGCGGGTTCCACTTAATGACTCCACCAGAAACTGGGAAAACCGTTTAAGTCCTTACCTGGATGAGGATTAAAACAGCAATCCATCGGTAAAACGACTTTTCCAGTGATCTGGTTATCCGCCAGGAATGGAGCGTCTTTCAACCACTCAAAGCGGACAATTTATGCGAACCAGGAACAATGGTCAATTAACACAGGGGCGAGAAACAGCTATTTTTTAAGGATTATTTCATGCTCTCCAGGTCTGCCTTCTCCGCCCTCTGCCAGCTGCTGTAAACAGCCTGCGGCGGCCGCGGTCGGGCTCGTGAAAACCCGCCTGAACCAGGGTAGTTATTTATCCATAAAGTATTTAATACAAACAGGTTATAGAAATAAAACAGAAACTGGAAGCACCCCTTACGGGGGGGGTATTCATTGCCTTGGTTGACCATTGCAAGTAAACTCGCCGTTACGCATTGAAAAACAGCTGGGTGAAGAATTTTGGCACCTGTTGAAGTTCAGTGTTTTACTGGCCATCCCCTGGTCGGTAAAGAAGTGACCTACCGCCGGTTGGACGATTGGAAAAGTCCAGGATCTGGGTGTTGCCATGGAGTTGGCAACAACAGACCGGGTACTTGTACCCGGTTGTTTTCTCTTGAAGGAATCGTTGAGAAACTCCCAGCGGTATTGATCAGGGACGATCTCCCCAAAAAAACGCCCTGCCTGGCCACGTGATTTATCCAGGTGTGGAGCTCCGATTCCTTACTGTGGAGGGCAGGTTCCTTGATCAATGCGGTGGATCTCAAGGCATACACGGTGAAGCAACTTGGAGAGCTGGCCAAGGAGGTTGGCCTGACGGGCTGGAGCTCGTTGCGCAAGGATGAGCTGGTCAAGGTGCTTCTTCGCAAGGTTCGTTCCAAGAAGGCTTCCCGTGGTCGCAAGACAGGGGCAGCGAAAAAGAACGGCAGGGCCTCGACCGGCAGCAAGGCCAAGCCATCCGCACGCAGCACCAAGCGGAAAAAGGCAAAGTCCGGCCGGGCGCTGCGGAAAGTCAAGGGAATCCGGGCGAAAAAGAAGAAGGCCAAGGATCTTGCCAACGATGAAGTTTTTATCGGAGCGGGGCCTCGCAGCCGGCGTCCCGAGAAAGACCGTATTATCCTGCTGGTGCGAGATCCTTTCTGGCTGCATGCCTACTGGGAGATTACCCGCCAGAGTGTCCTGCGAGCCCGTGCCGCCATGGCCGAGCACTGGCATACTGCCCAGCCGATCCTGCGACTGGTGGAAGTCGACCATGGAACCACGACCAGCACTGCCGAACGCGTGATCCGGGATGTTCCGATTCACTCGGGAGTCCGTAACTGGTACATCGACGTGAGTGATCCGCCGGGAAGCTACCGGGTGGATGTCGGTTACCTGGCCGAGTCCGGCCGGCTCTACACGCTGGCCCGCAGCAATATCGTCACCACCCCGGAACCGGGTTCAAGTGACTCGATTGACGAGAACTGGAATGACGTGGCGGAGAACTATGACAAGATCTACAGCCTCAGTGGCGGGAACGAGGCCAAGGGAAACCGGGAACTAAAGCAGGTTTTCGAGGAGCAGCTTCGTCGTCCGATGAACAGCCCGGTGGTTGCCCGTTATGGAACGGGAAAGGCTCGCAAGAACCAGTTTGATTTTGACGTCGACGCGGAATTGATCGTGTTTGGTAATACGCGCCCCGACGCGACGATCACGCTGGGAGGAGATCCGGTGAAATTGCGACCGGATGGTTCGTTTACTGTCCGAATGCACTTGCCGGACAAGCGGCAGGTTCTTCCGGTCGTCGCCTCCAGCGCCGATGGAATCGAAAGCCGCACGGTGGTCCTGGCGGTGGAACGTAATACCAAGACGATGGAACCGGTGGTTCGAGACCCGAACGTCTGACCCGCCGGGACGGGGCGTTGCTTGCCGCTTTTATCTTCCCCTGCTACGATTCCCGGGTAAGCCGGTGCCGGAGCAACCGCTGCGGTGCCGCAGAGTACCTCTGCCATGTTTGTGTTGACGGCGCAGATTTTTTGGGGAGCCGATACGAGAACCGCTGGGAGCCAGTTTTTGGTCACGGCCACGAAGCATGCCATCGCGGCGGTCTTCCCCCGGGAAACCGCCAGTCGCTTGGACCTTTCGTCCCGAGGCCGAGGTTCCCCCCTTTTTTGGATGCGGGCTCTCACAAAACTCGCTGCCACGGCATTGCGGCGGAGGTGTTTTTTCCTTTCCTCCGGAGTACAGGAGGCGAGGCCTGGAGGATGATCCACTGACCAAACTGGATACCAAGCGCGAGCGTCTCACCGAGTATATCGGGCAGTTCGAGAGCTGCGCCGTTGCTTTTTCCGCCGGAGTGGACAGCACGGTCGTCGCCCGTGCAGCCCGGGACGTGCTTGGGGACCGGGCGGTGGCGGTCACCGGCCAGAGTGCCAGCCTGGCCCGGGGAGAACTGGACCAGGCACGCGAGCTTGCCGCCGGGATGGGGATCCGGCACGAGGTGGTCCAGACGGACGAGTTTTCCAGGCAGGAATACACCCGGAATGCACCGGACCGGTGCTACCACTGCAAGACGGAGCTTTACGACTGGCTTGAAAAGCTGGCCCCGGAGCTGGGCGTGGAGGTGCTGTTCAACGGTGCCAACCTGGATGACCTGGGAGATTACCGTCCCGGCATGACGGCAGCCAGGGAGCATGATGTCCGGAGTCCCCTGGTGGAGGCCGGTTTTCACAAGCAGGATGTGCGGGACCTGGCAGCCTACTGGGACCTGCCCGTCTGGGACAAGCCTGCCAGTCCCTGTCTTTCCAGCCGCGTGGCCTATGGCCTGGAGGTGACCCCCGGGCGTCTTGCCCGTATTGACGCTGCCGAACAGTTCCTGCGGGAACGCGGTTTTTCTCCCCTCCGGGTTCGTGAGCACCCGGGGGACATGGCCCGAATCGAGGTGCCGCTGGACCAGATCGACCGGCTCTGCGAGCCCCTCCTGCTTGGGCAGGTCCACGAGTATCTCGGGCAGCTTGGCTACCAGGATATCCATGTCGACATGGAAGGTTTCCGTTCCGGCAGCCTGAACCAGCTGGTCACGCTGGAGGCCGGTCCCGTGAAAAAATACTCCTGAGGGATGCGGCGGGCCGGGAGGGTTTCGCGCCCATGGCGGAATGGTTGTCTTTATGGTCTGCAGCTTCCATACTTGAATGACAGGCGGGTTGCCGCTTGGCGTGATTCCCAGGATGCCGATTGATGGACTCCACTCCCTCCAGACCAGATCCAGCCGGCGATTCGCCGCTCTCGGGAAAGAAGCTGGGAGAGTACCAGCTGCTTCGCCGCCTGGGACGGGGGGGCATGTCGGAGGTCTACCTGGCCGAGCAGCAGTCCCTTCGCCGCAAGGTCGCCTTCAAGGTGCTCAAGAGTGACCTGGCCGAGGACGAGGCATTTGTTCGCCGGTTCCACAAGGAAGCCCAGGCGGCCGCCGCCCTGGTGCATGCCAACATCGTTCAGATTCACGAGGTCGGTTGTATCGACGGGGTTCATTATATCGCCCAGGAGTACGTTCCCGGGCAGAGCCTGGCACAGTACCTGGCCCGTCATGGTGCGGTCGATGTCGAGCTGGCCATCTCCATTCTTTTCCAGGTCACCTCCGCCCTTGGCCGGGCCGGGGACCAGGGGATCATCCACCGGGACATCAAGCCGGCCAATATCATGCTCTCCTCGACCGGGGAGGTGAAGGTGGCGGACTTTGGCCTGGCGCGTATCACGTCCGATACCGAGGGAGTGGATGCGACCCAGGTGGGGATCACGATGGGGACGCCCCTCTACATGAGCCCCGAGCAGGCGGAGGGGGAGGGGGTGGATCCTCGCAGCGATATCTACTCGCTGGGGGTGACTGCCTACCAGATGATCGCCGGACGGCCGCCGTTCGAAGGGGAGACCGCACTGAGTATCGCCGTGCAGCACCTCAAGCGGGAACCGGAACCGCTGGGCGAGCTGCGCCCCGGCCTTCCCGAACCGCTGGTGGAGATTGTCCACCGGATGCTGAAGAAAGAGCCGGCATCGCGTTTCCAGTCTGCCGCGGAATTACTCCAGGAACTTCGTGCCCTGGAAATCGAGGGGATGGAGATTTCCTGGCCCACGGACGTCACCGGTCCAACCGGGGCGGACTGGGGGAAGCAGGCCGAGGTCACCCAGCAGCTTGACACGCTGATGAAAACCGCCACGCACCCGTCAGGCCGCTGGCTTCGATGGCCATCGCTGGCACTACTGACGCTGGCCGCCCTGCTGGTCGCCGCTGCCCTCCCGCAGCTTCTGCCCCCTCGCCCGCTGCTGGATATCGATGCGGGAAGTACGGCGGTGGACCGCAAGGGGACCGTGGAGGAGCAGTATGTTTATGCCTCGCTGACGAACGGGGAAGATGCCCTGATGAGCGTGGAGAAGTACTTTCCCGCCGAGGGCCCGGAGGGGAATGCCAAGAACCAGCGATTCGCGAACCTTGCTCGCCAGAAGCTGGGGGATCTTTACCTTCAGCAGGATAAACTCGAGCAGGCGATGGACTGTTACACCAACCTGGTGAACCTGGGACCGGAGGATCCGCTGCTGCAGGCCTTCGGACTGGTCGGGCAGATCAACGTGCACGTCCAGCAGGGAGAACTGGAGGAGATCAACGAGAAAATCGTCACCATCGCCGGTCTCTCCTGGGACCTGGACCAGTCCATCCCGGTGGAGGTGATCCGGGACCTGATGCAGAAGCTGGATCCGTCCCTGCGGGAGATATTCGAGGATGTCCTGCTGGAAGCCCTGGAGACCAGCGGCCGGCTGTAGATCAGGACGTTGTGTCCAGCAGTTGCTGGATCTGCTCTTCCAGCTGCGATGTGAGGTCCGCGGCGGCCGAGCGGTCACGCGAGTATTCCACCGGGACCGGTTGTCCGAAAGTGATCGTCGAGTGTCGTTCCCCGCGGACGGTTGCCGAGTAGCACTTGAGCACGTCCTCCTCGAACTTGTCGAGCGTTTCGGCGAGCCGCTCGACGGTCGGGTTCTCGATCACGTAATCTCCCGGGTAGCTGAAAAGCTGGACAACCAGGAAAACCTCGTCGAGCATGTTATCCAGCTCTTTCCTCTGCTGGCTTTCCTCGTCCTCCTGCTCGAGTTCCGCGATCGCTTCCAGGGCGATCCGCCGCAGTTCCTTGACCCGTTCCGGGATGGTCTTCTCCTGGCCATCGATCCCGTGCTGCTTTTCATGTCTGGCCAGAATATGCCGGGCCAGGAAGTCGGTTCGCTCGGGCAGGCTGCCGCTACGGACCTCGCCCAGGAACTCGAGTTCCTTGAGGGCCATCAGCGCGCCGCCGAGCGCGTAGATTCGCTCGGGCAGGGGCCGCTCGGGCCGTGGCCGCCAGTGGACCGATTCTTCCAGCCGGTCCATGACCTCCAGCAGGTCATCGGTAGGATCGTCCACGTAACGGTACTTGAGTGCCGCCGGAATGGCCACGATCGGCCGCTTTGCCTTGCGGGCCGAGAACATGGCGATGGCCGCGGCCCCTTCGCGGAAGGGGGTGATGCGGTCATTGCAGTGGTAGACCTCCCCTTCGGGGAAAATGACCAGTGGCTGGTGTTTCTCCTGCAGGATCCCGCGGGCGATCTTGACCGCTTCCAGGTCGGTCCCTTCCCGGTCAATACTGAAGACGCCCAGCTTCTGCAGCATCCACTGGGCGATCTTTCCCTTGCTGTCAAAAACATGCCAGGTGGCCATGTAGTAAAAGGGGCAGCCACACGCGTCGGAGGCGGCAAAGACGGTATAGGAATCGGCGTGGGTCGGGTGATTGGGGGTGATCAGGACGCCCTGCCCGGCGTCAAGTGCCTCACGAACGACCGCGGCGTTACGGACCTCGACGCCGGTCAGCTGGCATTCCTTCGCGCCCCGGCGACGACGGCTGCCGCGGGTCATGCGGACCAGCCAGGGGGAGAGCCTGGGGAGCCAGCGTCGCGGTGGCGCGGCCATGCGGTAAGGATTCATCAGCGGTTCCTTGTGTGTGTCGACGCGCCCACGTGGCGAGGGATACCTTTATTCCGGCTCGCTCGTCGAGCCGGCGTTGGCGATTTTCTGCTGCAGGTAAATTACCACGATAGCAAACCCGCCTGCCCCCACGGCATCGGACCAGATCCACCAGGCGGGCATCCCCGAGGGGAGGCCGTAAAACAGGTTGATCACTTCCAGCAGGCAGACCGAGATCGCCAGCAGGCGGATCGCCCCGGCGTAACGTTGGAGATCGCGAGCCAGCAGCAGGGCCAGCATTCCCAGGAAAGCACAGAGGCCGGAGGTCATCCTGGCCAGGTAATCGGCAACCGGCATCCCGGGAAACTCACCCATGCCGAGCCACTCGTGACAGGCCGCCATCCAGCTGGTCGGCATCAGTAGCGGCACCACGGCCAGGCAGCAGATAATGCCGAATCCTTTCAAAATCAGCGTGAGCAGTTTCTCGTGCATGGAGGAACGGTCCGGGGTGGGATTTTCGGCGGCCGGGGCGGCCACCTGGAGGTCGCTGTTCGCTAGGATAGAGCCTGCCGCCGGGCAATTCAACTACCGCCGCGCCGGGGAGTATCACGCATGAGCAAGGCAATAGCCCAGGGGACAGCGATTCCGGACGAGCTTGGCGGTCCGCTGCGAGAGAGCAGTGAGCTGCAGGGCGATCCGGCCCGGCTGAGGGAGCGGCTGGCTGATGAGGGGTATATCTTCCTGCGAGGCGCGGTGGATCGGGAGACGGTGCTGGCGGGGCGAGAGGAGGTTTTTGGTCGGCTTGCCGGGGTCGGGGAGATCGAGTTGCCGGCGGTGGAGGGGATTGCCACCGGAACGAGTCAGCGGCGAGAGCGGGAGCCGGACCTGGGAGCCTTCTGGCGAAGCGTGAGCCAGGGGCCGCTTTTGCGTGCTGCCAGCCACGGAGAGCAGATGCAGGCGGTGATGGACCTGGTGCTGGGAGAGCCGGCCCGGGCGCATGACTACATCTTCCTGCGGCCCGGCGTGGTCGGCCGCTCGACCAGCCTGCATTACGACCATCCTTTTTTTTCCCGCGGTTCGGACCGCGTCTACACGGCCTGGCTGGCGCTGGGGGATATCCCGATTGAGGAGGGGCCCCTGATGCTGCTGGAGGGTTCAAACCGCTACAGCGACCTGGTCGACCAGGTGCGGCAGATCGATTATGACTCGGCCGAGTCTCCCACTGTACAGGTCCTTTCTGACACGGTGGAGTTTGCCTGGGAGCGGGGTTCGCGGCTGCTGGCCTCTCCCTTTGCGGCCGGGGACCTGATCGTATTTGACATGTTCACGATGCACGGGTCGCTTGACAACCACTCTCCCCTGGGGCGGGTCCGATTGAGCTGTGATGTGCGCTGGCAGCCGGCCAGCGACCCGCTGGACCCGAGGTACCAGGGGGAGGATCCACCCGGGACGACCGGCGCGGGGTACGGGGAGCTGAACGGGGCCAAGCCGCTGGACGTTCCCTGGCACACGCGGTAAGAGCTCGATCCGGCTGGTGGCTCGTGGCGGGGCTGTTTATGATTTCGGGAGTATGTGCCCTGGAGCTGCTGTGATGAAACGCTCGCATCCGATCACCCGCCTGATCATGGCCGTGGTTCTGTTTGCGCTGGTGGTGGTAGCGGTGGTGGAATTCTCGGCACGTCGCAAGTGGAATGCGGCGTTTGACCTGCTCGACGCGGCCCGGCAGTCGGACTTCCGCGACGGCACGGCGGGTCCGGACCGCCAGAGCAAGATCCGCCAGGTACTGGAGGGAGAGTACGGGGCGGAACTGGTGGAGGGGACGGCCCGCGACTTCTTTTTCTTTTCGGGTGTCTTGAGAACATACTGGGTGGAGGTGGGCTATAACCCCCTGGGCCAGTCGATTTACGTGAACCAGCATGTAACGTCGGGGTTTGCCCGCGAGCTGCCGGAGGCACCGCCGGTTCCCTGACCGCCACCTGGATGGCCCGGGTCCGTTGACAGAACGTGCTGGGGTGACAAAACTGGATACTTGTCCTATGCCCCCTTCGTCTAGTGGCCCAGGACACTGGATTCTCAGTCCAGAGACAGGGGTTCGACTCCCCTAGGGGGTACTTCCGAAAGCTGCACCACTTCGCAGGTGGTCGCAGCTTTTCGCGTGAAGGGCCGTTTCTCACTGGACGTAGAAGGGTTTTGCGG
>CAYYZW010000109.1:0-44212 GCA_964476375.1 uncultured Pirellulaceae bacterium | reverse complement strand
CGTCGCCGGGTGCCCGGCCCTCGTGCAGTTCGATCCGTCCCAGCAGCCGGCCGGCGATAACGACGCCTGGTGCCCTGCCCTCGGGCTGCTCGATCCGTCCCAGCAGCCGGCCGTCGACCCCGTCGCCTGGTGCCCGGCCCTCGGGCAGTTCGATTCGGCCCAGCAGCCGGCCGTCGACACCGTCGCCAGGTGCCCGGCCCTAGCCATCTTCTTCGGCAACAGTGGTTTCACCTTGTGTCAAAACCGCGCTTTCATCCATTGCAGACTGGTTGCCGTCATAGCAGGCCGGTGGCCATCTCTTTTTACTTCCAGGAGCTGGGAACTCGCATTCTCGAGTTGAACTTCCTATAAAGGACTCGAGTATCTGTGGTTTCTGGTTTCTTCGACAAGGTTCATACCAAAATGATCATCGTCCATCGCCCTCGGCTGTTCGTGGCACTGCTCATCGGCATGTTTTTTACCGCTTCTCTCCAGGCGGAAGACTGGCCCCAATTCCGTGGTCCGAACTGTAGTGGTATCTCCACGTCGAGCGCCACACTCCCCACCGTTTTCTCGGCGACGGAGAATGTCCGCTGGGCGGCGGATCTTGGTGATGGCATTGGGAGCCCGGTGGTTGCCGCGGGCCGTGTATTCACAAGTGAAATGTCCTCGGACCAGCAATCAGTAATCCTGCGAGGATTTGATGCCGGGAGTGGCAAGCAGCTTTGGCAACGTGCATGGCCGACCGGCCAGCTGGTGGATGTCCACAAGACAAACAGCCATGCGGCGACGACACCAGCGGCAGATGCAGACCGTGTTTACTTTTACTTCAGCACGCTCGGATTGATCGCGGTCGATGCCAAAACGGGAGAAGATTCCTGGCATCTGGAAATGCCGACACCTTACTTTGTTTTCAAGTGGGGGCCGGCCATGTCCCCGGTTCTTTACAAGGACAGTGTGATATTTTGCCAGGACGACGATCTCTTTCCTGCCATTTACTCGATCGACAAGGCGAGCGGGAAGGTTATCTGGAAGGATGATCGAAATGACATGGCGGTCAATTATTCTCATCCCGTGATCTGCTCCACCCCAAGCGGGGATGAAATTGTGGTGGCTGGCACCGGCTCCCTGGTAGGTTACGACCCGTCAACTGGAGATCGACTCTGGAAGGCGGCGGTTCTATTGCGAAATATCAAGACAACACCGGTGGCAAAAGATGGAGTCATTTACATCTCGCTACAGAGTAGCGGAATTGCCAACCAGTGGCTGGCAACAGCCGATCGATCCGAAACAGGCAACAGTGACGGGAAGTTGACGAAGGCAGAAATGCAGGCGTTCGTGGGAGACGTGGAGATTCCAGCTTCTTTCTTTGCCAAGACATTTGATCGGGGTGACCTGGACAAGAGTGGATCACTGGAAGGGGAGGAGCTGGATATTGCTTTTCTCTCACCGGAGAACTTTGCAGGAGCCCGCTTTGACGATGAGACTCCCGGTGACGAGTATGTGATAGCAGTTCGAGGTGGTGGCCGGGGCGACGTGACCGGATCCCACGTCCTCTGGAAGAATCCGACCAAGTACACCGACCATATTGTTTCACCCCTGGTGACGGATGAACGCATGCTCCTGGTCAAGGGAGGAGGGATCTCCACCAGTTTTGATATCCAGAAAGGGAAGTCCCTTGGCCGGCCCCAGCGGATTCAGAATACCTGTGAGTACTTCGCCTCCCCGATCATGGGTGATGGAAAGATCTATATCGGTGGTGAAAACGGCACCGTCGTGGTACTGGCCGATAGTCGCAAGATAAATATCCTGGCCAGGAATGATATGGGAGATGCCATCCTGGCGACACCTGCCATCAGCGACGGAGGGATCTTCATCCGCACACGCAGCAAGTTAATCTGCGTCTCGGAGTAAGCCGGGGACGGATCACGCCAGCCACTTCTTCCACCAGCGGAGAATTTCTCCCAGGCGGTGAATTCGCAGATCCGGGGGCCCCTTGCGACTCATGCCGTGGCTGGTCGATGAGGGGTAACGTACCAGCCGGGAGGGAACTCCCTGCAGCTGCAGGGCGGTGAAGACCTGTTCTGATTGCTCGACATTGCAGCGCAGATCTCCCTCGGAATGGATCACCAGCGTCGGTGTGGTCGCGTTTCCGAAATAGGCGATCGGGCTTTGCTTCCAGCGTTTTTCCGGTCGGTCCCAGCCGTTGCCGGGAAAGTAGATATCTGGCTGAAGTGGGAAATCACTGTTGCCGGACATGCTCACCAGGTTGCTCACGCAGCGATCGCTGATGGCGCCGGCGTATTCATCCGAGTGACCGATGGCCCAGTTGGTCATGTAGCCCCCGTAACTTCCTCCCATGATCCCCACGCGTTTTGAATCCACAAATTTCTGCTGTTTGGTGAAGCTGGTCAGTGCCTGGACATCGACCCAGTCGGCGGTTCCCCAGCAGCCACGAATTGCCGCACAGTGGTCTCTTCCGTATCCCTTGCTCCCCCGCGGGTTCGAGTAGATCACGACATAACCAGCAGCTGCCAGGACCTGGAACTCGTGAAAGAAACCGCAGCCGTACTGGGCATGGGGACCTCCATGCACCTGGATGACTGCCGGGTACTTTCGGCCTGCGCGTGCACGCGGGGGCATCATCACCCAGGCCTGGAATCGATGTCCGTCTTCTGCCGTGATCCAGTGGCTGCTGGGCCTGGAAATCTCAAGACTGGAAAACCGGTGCTGGTTAAGCCGTGTCAGCTGGCGGCACTTGAGCCGATCTCCATCCAACTGTCCGACCAGGACTTCAGCCAGCGAGGTGGTCGTGCTGCGAGTCACCGAGATCCTGCCATGATCCGAGATATTCCCGAACGCCTGGTCGTATTCACCGTTGGTATGAAATGTCCAGTCTCCTCCCTCGATAGGGACGGAGGCAAGCTGCATCGATCCATGGTGCCCGACTCGCATCATCAGCCGCGAACTGTCCGGGGAGAAGGCAAACCAGGGAGCAAACGCGGCTTCCCCGGCATCGGCAATGGTCACCGCCAGCAGGCAGTAATCTTCGCCCGTGCTGAGGCTGCGAGTTCCTCCTCGCCGTGGATCACAGATAAACAGTTCCAGGTTCTCCACGCTGTAAGAACCGTCGGTCCCTTCCCGGCCAGCATAGGCGATCCAGCGACCATCCGGAGACCAGGCAACATGGGACTTGGGGCCGGCTGGTAATCCGGAAATAGTCCTGCTGCGGCGACTCTTGAGGTCAATAATCCTCAGCTCATCCTTCCATGGTTTCAGCAGGGCCTGCTTGTCCCGGTTCGTGGAGACCACCATCCTGCGCCCGTCGGGAGAAAAATCAAACGAGATTCCACCCATCGTGTCACGGTCATAAAGCAGCTCGTGTTCCCCGCTTGCCACGTCGACGAGGAAAAGCTTGAAACGGGCATCAAGGAAGTATCCATCCCCGTCCATCCGGTACCAGAGGTTGTCCGTTTCCCTCGGCGGTGTGCTCTCTCCGGATTTGGTGCGATCCTCGGCGGCCTGCTTGGTGAACGGTGCGGCGGTCTCCCGAAAGAGAACTCCGATCTGCCTGCCTGTAGGAGACCAGCGCAGCTCGGCGATGGTTCCCTCGGGGAAATCAGTCAATGAGCGTGCTTCCCCCCCCTCGCTGGAAATCAGGAAAACCTGGGGTGCGGCTTCGTCACGACTGCTGACAAACGCCAGCTCGCTCCCGTCAGGGGACCAGCGTGGCTGGCTATCTTTCGTCCCCTGGGTAAACTGTCGTGGCCGTCCCTTCTCGCTCTCTCCCATCCAGAGACTGGTCTGGTAGTCATTTTTCTTGCCGACTTTCTTGACGACAAAGCAGATCCGTGACCCATCGGCGGACAGCTGGGGATCTCCGACGAGCTTGAAGTTGCGGAGATCCTCGGGAGTGATCGTGCGGCGGGCCGGAGTTTTTTTCTTTCGTTTCATGAGAAATCCACCATCAAGGGTCCTTTTTCATTTTTGTTCCATCCAGCCAGGTCTGCCACCTGGCCGCCATCGTGGCAGTCCGTTCCGGGTAGGTTCCTGCCAGGTCGTTGAGTTCTGTTCGATCCTCGTTCATGTCGTAGAGTTGCCACTGGTCGGAATGGCTGACCGCTTTCCACTGGCCATCACGGATGGCCCGGCCCCTGGACCACTGCCAGAAAATGGGATCAGGACGCTGGAGCATGTCCGCCCCGTTCAGCAACGGCACGAAGCTGGTCCCCTCGAGCGGTACCACCGTTTCCCCTTTCCACTCTCGAGGATAGGGGGCGTGTGCGATCTCAACGAAGGTGGCCATGACATCAATGAAATGAAGTGGCTGGCGGACGATGCTGCCCTGCTTCTTTATCATTCCTGGCCAGCAGGCGATAAACGGGGTACAGATGCCCCCTTCGTGGCTAAAGTTCTTGTACTTCCGAAAGGGGGTGTTGCTTACATTGGCCCAGTCTTTTTTTACGGAAGACCAGCGAGTCGAGCTGCCGATCTCCCCCTCGCCGATGCGGACGACCTCGGCCGACCCGCCATTGTCGGAAGCAAACAGGATTAGCGTGTTCTCCAGTTCTCCCAGTTCGGTGAGCTTGTCGACCAGTTTTCCGATGTTCTGGTCCAGCCTGTCCACCATGGCCGCGTAGACCGCCATTCGCAGGTCCTCCTGCTGCTTTTGCTTGTCCTCCAGGGAGTCCCAGTCACCGAACTCCGGATCCGGAAGTTGCAGGTCTGCGGGGAACAGGCCCATCTCGACCTGGCGTTTGAACCGTGCCTGACGGATAGCCTGCCAGCCCTCGATGTACTTGCCCCGGTGTCGGGCGATGTCCTCCGGCCAGGCCATGAGGGGGTCGTGCGGCGCGTTGTAGGCGACGTAGAGAAAAAAAGGTTTTTCTTCCTCCTTGTACTCTTCCAGGTACTCGAGGGCGTACCGGGTGAATGCGTCGGTTGTGTAGAAGTCCCTGGCCGCTGGCGTGTAGGGCCGGAACAATTCACCGTCAATACACCAGGCACGGTTCGGGCGCTTCTGGGCGGGCCGTGGTTCCCCGGGCCGCTGCATCCCCGGGTTGAAGTAATTGCAGGCACCATCGCGGAGGCCGAAGTAACGGTCAAAGCCACGGTCGAATGGGTTCTGGGTGCCGTGGTGCTTGCCGGTCATCAGCGTGCGGTAGCCGGCTCCCCGCAGCACTTCTCCCAGGGTGACCGCATTCTGGATGGCGCCGGGGCCACGTGCCATGTTCACCTGCTGAGCGTAGGCACCGGTAAGCAGGCAGGCACGGGAGGGAAAACACTTGGAGGTATTGTACATCTGCGTAAACCGCATACCGCGGGCGGCCAGCTGGTCCAGGTGGGGAGTGGGAATTTCACCGCCAAAACAGCCGACATCCGAAAAACCCATGTCATCGGCCAGGATCAGCAGGATGTTCGGCTTTGCCGGTTCGGCGCCCATGATCGATGGGCTGCAGAGAAGGCAGAACAGGAGGAGAGGAAGGAATACTCGACAGGTCATTCGTTGCATGAGGTCCCTTTCAGCCTGGTTGCCGGGAAGCGAATCTCTCAGGGTTTTTCAGGAGCCGGCTTCTGGCCGGCCAGGAACTTCTCCAGCTCTGCCAGCTTGTCCGTGTTGATCAGGTCGACCCCCGCATTGTAAAGCTCCAGCCAGAGTGCCGGGTTTTCAGGTGTGGCCCAGAAACGTACTCGCCGGCCCTTGTCATGAGCCTGCTTGACGATGTTCTTGAGCTTGAGCTGTTCCTCGGCCGGCATCGGCCCGATTCCCCGCCAGCGAAAATGGGAGGTCCAGCGATCACTGATCAACGGCAGCAGGTGGGCCGGTTCGGTCGATTCCAGGTCTCCCAGTCGGCCGTCGATACCAACGTAACGAGTCGTGCGCGTGGCAATCTGCTGCCTGGGGCGGTCCCCGGAAATCACGATCGTGACCGCCCCCTGGTAGAACTGTCCATCCTCCACGTGAGTCAGCATTTCCTTGTAGCGTGGCAGAACCTGCTGCAGGCGTTTGTCGATGCCGGCGCCGTTGGTCTTGAAGTCGACGAGCAGGGTGAACGGCGGTGGCTTGGACCCGGGAAAGACACGCCCCCCTCCCAGGCCGGCGACGGTATGGTCGCGAACTCTCTTCAGCAGCGGGTCGAGATAGAGTCTTTCCAGGGTTTTTTCCGGTTTCAACTCGAAGCGGCTGTGGGCGACCAGCAGCTTTCCATCGACAAGGTAGACATCCGCCTCGACACTGCAGAATCCATGTGAGAGGGCATCCAGCAGGGGCCGCGTGTGATAGTAGTCATTGTGAGCGTGGGCGCGTGGCCGGGGGACCACCTCGTCAGCGACAAGCTGGCCGATGGGGATCCAGCAGGAGAAGAGGAGCAGTATCTTCCAGGAACGCCGGAACAAAGGTATTTCAGGCGTCGGGCCGAGGTTGCTACAATGCATAATTGGAAACTCTAAACCGATAAGTGCTGGCTCACAACAGGTTGCCCGTTATGGACGATCAACAACGTCTCGGTAACATCGACGACTGGGAAGATGATCTGTTGCGTCGCTACCCCGAACCCGGGGACGACAGGGCGGAGGAAGAGTTTCGCGATTATGGCCATGCCACTCCTGACCATGTGCGAGAATTCTATCGCCTGAACCATCGCTACCAGACGGTCGATTTTGGCCGTCAAAAGCGTGACCGGTACCTGGCACTTTCACAGGCGAGGATGAGTACCTGGGAAGCACTTGAGTTTTTAAACACCCTGGTCGACGAGAGTGATCCGGACACGGAGTTGTCCCAGATCCAGCATTGCCTGCAGACGGCCGAGGCGATCCGGGCCGACGGGCATCCTCGCTGGTTTATCCTGGTGGGACTGGTTCATGACCTGGGGAAAATTCTCTGCCTCTGGGATGAACCCCAGTGGGCGGTGACCGGGGATACCTACCCGGTCGGTTGCGCCTTTTCCGAGAAAATTGTCTACCCGGAGTTCTTCCGGGATAATCCGGACAGCGAAAACCCGGACTACCAATCAGAGACCGGGATCTACGAAGCGGGGATCGGCCTGGAGAACGTGATGATGTCCTGGGGGCATGATGAATACACGTACCAGGTGATGCGAGACTACCTCCCCCGGGAGGGACTGGCGATGATCCGGTATCACTCCTTTTACCCCTGGCACCAGGAAGGGGCATACCAGCACCTGATGAAAGAGGAGGACCACCAGATGCTGCCGTGGGTACAGAAATTTCAGCCTTATGATCTCTACTCCAAATCAGATTCTCCACCAGATGTAGAAAAGTTAAAACCCTTTTACTGCGAGTTAATTGACGAATTTTTGCCTCCCCTGCTGTCCTGGTAAAGATCCGCGTCCCATTTCTGTTCATTCCACAAGCGGGATGGCTTATACTCTCAGGTGAGCATGGTTTTGTTTGTTATCCTGTCGACGGAAAGCCGATAGCACAACTGAACGGACAGGATGACGTCCTCGAACTCCTACGATCAATGAAACACCCTCCCAGCCAACCTGGAATTCCTCATCATCCGCGGCTATCCCGTCGTGCGGCGATCCAGGTCGGGAGCGTGGGCCTGCTGGGCCTGGGGATGAACCATCTCGAGGGACTGCGGTCGATGGCTGCAGAAACGGCGCCGCGGCAGACAGCCAAGGCAGTCATTTACATCTTCCTCTCGGGTGGCCTTGCCCAGCACGAGAGTTTTGACATGAAGCCGAACGCTCCCGAGGAAGTGCGGGGCGAATTCCAGCCAATCCAGACACGTACTCCCGGAATCCAGGTTTCCGAGTACCTGCCGATGCTCGCCCAGCAAAGTGACAAGTGGGCGCTGGTCCGCAGCCTGACGCATCCCTGGAACGAGCATTCCCAGGGTCACCACATCATGCTGACCGGCCGGTCGGAACTTCCACGTGGCTTTAGTGGCAGCCGTCCTGGTGCCAATGACTGGCCCTGTATCGCCTCGGTCGTCAATGGCATTGTGCCGCGTCGCAATAACCTCCCTCCCGCGGCGGTGCTGCCGGAGAAACTGGTCCATGTCAGTGGCAGAACGATCCCCGGGCAATTTGCCGGCGTGATGGGGCCCGAGTACGATCCCTGGTTTATCGAGGCCAGCCAGTTCCGTACGAGCGAGTATATTCACGGAGCATTTCCCGAGTATGGTTTCCAGCGATGGGAAGGACCGAACAATCCCGAAGGGTACAAGTTCGAGGCACCACGCCTGGAGCTTCAGCAGGGAATGCTCAAGGATCGCCTGCAGGAGCGAGTGAAACTGCTCGGCCGGCTGGACGAGCAACGCCGCCAGCTGGAGCAGGCTGCCCAGGTGGAGGGGTTCGATCGTTTTCGTGAAGAGGCGGTCTCGATGCTGACCGGGGATGGCGTGCACCGTGCACTGGATGTACACCAGGTGGATGACAAGGTCCAGGAAAAGTATGGCCGTAACTCGTTCGGCTGGTCGCTGCTGATGGCCCGGCAACTGATCGAGGCGGGAGTCAGTATGGTCCAGGTCAATCTCGGGAATGATGAATCCTGGGATACCCACGAGGCGGCCTTCGGGAATCTCAAGAACTACCTGCTGCCACCGACCGACCGGGCCGTGTCCGCTCTGATCGATGACCTGGATGAGCGGGGCATGCTTGATGACACGCTGATCGTGATGGCAGGGGAGTTTGGTCGTACGCCGAAGATCTTTACTTTCAAGGGTGCCAAGTCCGGTCTGCCCGGGCGTGATCACTGGGGAGCGGTCCAGTCAGTCTTTTTTGCCGGTGGAGGGGTCAAGGGTGGTAACGTGATCGGTGCCTCGGACCGGATCGGGGGTTACCCGATCGCGGATCCCCAGACGCCGGAAAACCTGGGGGCAACGATTTACCGGGCGCTGGGCCTGCCATCCACGGTGGCCTGGCATGACAAGTTCAACCGGCCGCACCAGGTTTACCATGATGAGCCCATCGAGGGCCTCCTTTAAATGTTCGCCGGGTGAGCCAGCGTGATGCGCGAGAAGCTGCCTGTTGCGGTCCAGTCATTTCTTGCTGGCCTGGCTCTCTTCTTCATGGTCCTGCTCGCCATGGTTGTGATTGCTCGAATGGGATATCCGTACGAGCTTGAATGGATGGAAGGGGGGTCTCTCCAGAACGTCCAGCGCGTTGCCCATGGTGAGTCGATCTACGTGGAACCGTCCCTCGAGTTTATTCCCTTCCTCTATACCCCGTTCTACTACTACCTGGCAGCTCCCCTGTTGTGGATCCTGGGCGATGGTTTTCTTGCCCTTCGCCTGCTCTCGCTGCTTGCCACCCTGGTAACACTGTTTTTGATTCACCAGGTCGTTCGCCGCGAGGGAGGAAGTCACCAGTCTGGTATTATTGCCGCCGGTTTTTATGCCGCCATGTTTGAACTGGGTGGGGCCTGGCTTGATCTGGGACGGGTCGACAGCCTGATGGTGGCGCTGCTGCTCGCTGGTTGCCTGCTGCTGCGCCATGCCGGCACCACCCGGCAGGCCATTCTTGCCGGGGTTGTCCTGGCACTTGGTTTCTTTACCAAGCAGACCGTGCTGGTCGCTGTTCTGCCCGTGCTTGGCTGGCAATTACTTCTGCGCCGGCGCCTGGGCATCGCCTGCCTGGCCACTTTTGCCGGCCTCCTGGTGATCTCCACGCTGCTGATGAACCTCGCCAGTGACGGCTGGTACAGCTACTACGTCCTGGAACTGCCCCGGCAGCATGCTATTGCCAAAGAGTACGTGCTGGGATTCTGGTGGAAGGACCTGCTGCTCTCCGTCCCTATCCTGGTGCTGCTGGCGATCACCGGGCTGGCACTCCTGTGGCGAGAGAAGGATCACGAGGAAAGGTCTTACCGCAGCGGATTTTTTCTGGCGCTGCTGGGCGGTCTGCTCGTGGCCAGCTGGTTCTCCCGGCTCCATTCCGGGGGCTATGACAATGTCCTGCTTCCCGCTTACCTCGGCATGGCCCTGCTCTCGGGCCTGGCCATCGCCATTGCCGACCAGGACAAGTGCTTCTGGCGGTGGACGATGCCGGCGGCAGCCTGCCTGCAGCTTGGACTGCTTGTCTATATGCCCGCTGAACATCTCCCCAGCGATCAGGATCGACTGGCCGGAGACCAGCTTGTCGAGCAACTGCGACAGGCGGACGGGGAGGTGCTGGTCCCCTACCATGGATACCTGGCCGGGATGGCTGGTCACCCGGGAAACGCCCACCATATGGCCATGGCGGACGTGGAGCGGGGCAGCGACCCGGCACGCTGGGACAAGCTCAGGGCCCAGTACGTAAAAGCGATCGAGGACCAGGATTACAGCATCATCCTGATGAGCGTGAGAAACTGGTTTCCAGGCGAGATGGCCGGTTCCTATCGACAGGCAGTGGATCTTTTTCCGGGAGATGATGCGAACAGCAGTTTTCGACCGGTGGCCGGCAAGCCGCCTTACCGTCCCCGCTGGATTTACCAGCCCATGAAAGCTACTGGGCAGGAGTAAGCAGTGGCAGCAGGATCTGGGCGAACCGGCTGGGGTTGGCATATTCACAGTTGGACATGACGACCACACCGGTCTCGCTCTCCGGGCTGAGGACCATCACGGTCCGGGTCTTTTCCTGTGCCCCACCGTGGCCGAGGACCCGCGGGTTCTCCGGGTTGAAGACCTGGAAGCCCAGGCCGTAGGTGGTCCGGGTCCCGTCGGATGTGGGCTGGGGAGTCCACATCCGCTTCTCCGTGTCCGCCGAAACCAGAATGCCTTCGAGCAGCCCGGCCCCGTAACGGGCGATGTCCCCGATGGTCGAGATAAAACCACCGCCCCCCAGCTTCCAGCTCACGTCGGTATCGGTGGAGGGGACGATCTTGTCATCCACTTTCCTGTATCCCACCGCCCGGTTGGGAATCTCCTTCCACTGGTAATCCGGCTGGAGCGTTGTCATGCCACACGGCCGGGCAATACGTCGCTGGACCTGGGCGGCAAACTTCTGGCCACCTGCCTGCTGGACCGCGGCGCTGAGCAGGATATAACCGCGCGGCGTGTACGAGTACTTTTCGCCCGGTCCATTGACCAGCGGGGAGAGGCTGAAGTCGTTGACCGCCAGCCGCACGTTGCGGAAAGGGTACTCACGGCGGTACTGCTGCTGGCGTGGGATCACCGTGCCGTTGGTGTAATGCACGATGCCTCCCTGGTGGCAGAGCAGCATCCGGGGTGTGACCACGACCTCCTTGCCGTCGTGTACTTGAGTCGGAAAGGCGGGGACCAGACTGCGGATGTCCGCGTCCAGGTCCAGCTTGCCCTGCTCCCAGAGCTGCAGGGCCGTGATGGCTGTCATCGTCTTGGAGATCGACGCCCAGCGAAACATGGTGCCGGTATCGACCGGGATTGCTTTTTCCCGGTCGGCATAACCAAAACCCCGGAGGTAGGTGACTTTCCCATCCTGGATCAATCCCACGGCAACTCCCACCAGCTGTTGCCTGTCCATCTCCTCGACGATTAATGTTTTCAGCTGCCCGGGCAGGTTCGACTGGGCCAGGAGAGGACGAGAGAAGACCAGCAGGAGCAGGAGCAGGAGGATTGTCGGTAATCGTTTCATGAATCTGTCCTGGGCAGGTTGTTTTACAAGAGGAGTGATCATGGCCTCACGATGCTTCCGTCCCGGCGACGGATCGCGGGCCAGGCACCGTTAAAGGGATGGTCGGGATAGGGATGGCGAGCCGCCTTTTCTTCATCCAGGTCGACGCCCCAGCCGGGCCGGTCGTTGGGCCAGAGCGAACCATCACGCACCTCGTGACAGCCGGGAAAGACCTCCCGCGTGGCATCGTTGGGAAGCGTGAATTCCTGGATACCGAAATTCGGACAACAGAGGTCCAGTGCCAGGTTGGCAGCGTGTCCTACCGGCGAGGTGTCGCCCGGGCCATGCCAGGCAGTACGGACACCAGAGAAGTCACAGAGTGCCGCCAGTTTTCTGGCGGGCGTGAACCCGCCAATCATGGAGAGATGGACACGGATGAAATCGATCAGCCGCTCCCGGATCAGGGGAACGTATTCCTGCACGTTGGTGTAAAGCTCTCCCATCGCGATCGGGATCGAACTCTGCTGGCGGATCAGCCGGAAATGGTCGTTCTCCTCCGGCGGCAGAGCATCCTCCAGGAAAAACAGGCGGAATGGTTCCAGGTTCTTTGCCAGCTGAACGGCCAGCGACGGGGGAACCCGCTCGTGGATATCGTGAAGCAGTTCCACCTCGTTGCCCAGCGCCTGCCGGGCCTGGCGAAACAGATCGACTGCCTGGCGGGCATAGTCTTCCGGCTCGAATATATTCTGGGGGGAAGCGGGCCCATCCACCTCCTCGTGGGTCTGCAGGTCCGACCTGGTTCCATATGTTGCCTGGCCGGCAACCGCCGACTGCAGCCGCACGAACCGGTATCCCTGGTCCATCCACGACTGGGCCTTCTCGATCGTCTCCTCGATCGTATTGCCACTGGCATGCACGTAGACATCCGCACTCTGGCGGCACTTGCCCCCCACGAGATCATGTACCGGCATGCCGGCTTGCTTTCCCTTGATATCCCAGAGCGCCATGTCAACTCCGGAGAGCGCGTTATTGAGTACCGGTCCCTGCCGCCAGTAGGAACTTACCTGGGAGGCCAGGAAGATATCCTCGATTTCAGCAACGTTGCGGCCTCTCAGAAACGGGTCGAGGTATTTCTCCACCGCTTCCACCACGGCCAGCGGTCGCTGGGTGAAGGTGGCACAGCCGAGTCCATAAAGTCCTGGCTCGCTGGTTTCCAGCTTGACGACGACCAGCCGGATCCCGGCCGGCGCGGTAAGAATGCAGCGGATTTTCTGGATCGTCGTGGCCATCAACTACCATCACGCGGGAGGAGCTTGTACGATGCAGGCGAATGAAACGGGCCGGCCTCGTTTCCGCACCATTAGAACTGTTCTCTTGCAGGCATACCAGCATGGCCACGATTACCTCGATTGAAAGAACCTGGGTGGAGCTTCCACTGAAGGATGTCCCCTGGCGAAACATGGTCCGTGAAATTGCCCACTGGCGACTCTTCGAGGTCTGCCGCGTGGAGCTCGATACGGGGCATGTCGGTGTCGGGGAGACGATGCCCTATTACACCTGGGGAGAGGTGACCGACGAGGCGGTGGCGAGGGCGGAGGGAGTCGACCCGGTGACGATCATGTGGGATGACACGCTTGGTGCCGGCCTGCAGATGGCGATCTTCGATGCCGTGGGGAAATTGCTCGAGACTCCCGCCTGGGCCCTGATGGGGATCAAGCGACGGAGCCATGCGCACGTGGGCTGGTGGGCTATCGATATGCCGGTCGAGGACTGGATCCTGGAATGCAGGGAGGCGGTGGCCCATGGCTATACCACCTTCAAGACCAAGGCCCGCCCCTGGTTCGACCTGGAGGACCAGGTCCGTCGGCTCAGCGAGGCGATCCCCGATTACTTCCTGGTCGATATGGACTTCAACGATTTTGGTGCCGATACGACCGTTGCCAAGGCACTCTGCAAGCGGCTGGAGAAGTACGAGAAAGTAGGGATCTGGGAAAGTCCCATCCAGCAGGAAGACGTGGAGGGAAACAGGCACCTGCGATCCCACCTGGCGGTGCCGATTGCCCATCACACGGCTCGTCCGGCATTCCGGACCCAGCTGACGCAGGATATTTGCGATGGATTCGTGATGGACGGCGGAGCTGCCAATGCCCACGAGAAGGGCCGCATTTGCGAGGAATTCAACAAGCCGTTCTGGATGCAGTGGGTGGGCTCGAACCTGGCGGCGAACTACTGCCTGCACGTGCAGGCAGCTCTCTCCCATGCCCGCTGGCCTGCCATTCACTGTAACCACATGTACCAGGCCCAGTATGTCACCGAGCCCTGGGTGGTCTCCAACGGGATGGTGGAGATTCCGGATCGGCCAGGAATTGGCGTGACGATTGACTGGGACGTGATCGAGAAGCACCGCATCGAGCCGATGGAGAAACCATACCCGCACCCGGGACTGTTGATCTGCGTCAAGTGGCCCAGCGGGGCAAAGACCTACTTTACCCATGCGCAGCAGATGTGGGACACCTGGCGGGCCGGTGAACTTCCGGCCTTCGTCAAGGGAGTGGATATGCTGATGGTCGAGGATGACGGCTCCGACCAGTGGCGCGAGCTACAACAGCAGGCCCAGCAGGGCCCGGTCCAGGTGCCGGCTGACGGATCTGCCTGACCAGGGGCCCTGGTGGCATTCACCGGCACGATGGTACGGAGGCCTTAATCCTCCAGGCCATCCCTGTTTTCTTCCCCGCTGGGTCGTACCCCATCGAGCCGGTCTGTACAGTCGATAAAAAACCAGCTGAGGGCACTCAGTACATACATTCCGGCAACAATCATGAACAGCGGGTTGTAGTCGGTCACCAGCGTGGCTTGCCCCTCGACGATCATCTCGGTGGTGAAATAATCCAGGAATGGACCGGCAAACAGGACCATCGTAATCCCACCGACCCCCCTGCCGTGTTAATTATGCTGAAGACCGATGCCGAGTAGCGACCACCCATGTCGGTACAGGTTCCCCAGACCGTCGGCTGGCTCCAGTCCGTGAAGAACTTGACCATGAAAAAGCAGCCGGCTGCCATGTAGCCGTTGGACTGGCTGATGGCAACCAGCATCACTCCGGCAGCAACAAACTTCCCGGTAAACCCGACGGCGGTACGGGACCACCGGCGGTTACCGGTCCACGCGATCAGGACATCGTTGAGCACGCCCCCGACCAGTCCCCCGATGGCTCCACCGAACAGTGGCAGGCTGGCGAGAATTCCAACGGCGGCAAAACCGAAACCGCGATCAATAAAGTAGCTTCCCATCAAGGCGACATAAATAAAGTCGGCCCCGGCGTTCATGAATTGCTGAAAGATGAAAACGGCCATGCTCCGGTTCCGGATTGCCTGGCCAAAATGGAGTACTGCCCCGCTTTCCTCCTCCGCTTCCGCCTCCTCTTCCCCTTCACGGATCAGGTCCAGTTCTGCTTGATTCACCCTGGGATCTTCCTCGGGGGAGTTGCGGAAAAACAGGAAGAAGGTGATGGCAAAGAGAACTCCCGCTGCTGACATCACGACCAGTGCCCAGCGCCAGGAAAGTCCACAGACCCCCATCAGAAGGGTGGCCATGATGATCGTTGACATGGCACCACCAAAACGGCCGAAGAAACTGGCAATCATTCCCTGGCAGGTGGTCCGTGAAGAGAGCGGGATCCAGTTCCTGGTGACCTTTGCCAGGTTGGGATAACAACCGGCCTGGCTGGCACCGAAGAACATCCTCAACGCTCCCAGGCCATAGACATTCCCGGTCAGCCCAAACAGCGGCAAGACCAGTGACCAGGCCAGGATGAGGATGCCCAGCAGCATGAAGGTACCGAACAGATCGCCGAGAATTCCGCTGGGAATCTGGCCGGCCGTGTAAGTGAAGTTGAAACAGGCTTCAAGAGTCCCCAGCGTGGTATTGGAAAATTCGTAGTCATCCCGGAGTGCGACCCGGACAATGTTCCAGGTATAGCGGTGCAGGTAGAGAAACCAGGACGTCCCACAGGCCAGCGAGAACATCACCCAGCGGCGTTTGGTGGGCTGTTCACCAGGGAGCGAGGCTGCTTTCATCGACGATGATTCTCGGCGGGAAAAGTGGTGGGTCGTTGAATCGTGAGAACGCGGTCACTATAACATGACCGATTCTGCAGGTGATAGAATACGTCCCTCTTTGAGAGGAAATAGCATTCCGTGAAAATCCAGGACATCCGTACCCACGTCGTTGCCGAGAAACGCAACTTCCTGTTCGTCGTCGTGGAGACCGATGAGGGGATCATCGGTGTGGGAGAGGCCGGCATCACCTGGCGGGAAGACGCCGTGGCCGGTTTCATCGAGGCTCTGAGGCCGGTCCTGATTGGCGAGGATCCAATGCGGACCGAGCATCTCTGGCAGGTGATGCTGCGATGCGGGTTCTTTCCGGCCAACCGGATTGGTACGGCCGCCATCAGTGCCATCGATATCGCACTCTGGGATATCAAGGCCCGCGCCCTGGAGGTGCCCCTCTACCAGCTCCTGGGAGGAAAGGTCCGGGACCGGGTGGTCTGCTATCCCCATGCCGTCGGGGAGACGGCTGCCGAGCTTGCCGACCACGCTCGGCAGCTCGTGGCCGAGGGCTGGAAGTTCATCCGCTTTAACTTCCCCGAGCGGGGCAGTGTGCTGGAGCCACGACAGGCCGTCCGTGACGGGATCGAGCATGTCACGGCGGTCCGTGAGGCGGTGGGAGAGGAGATCGAGCTGATTATCGATGTCCATACCCGCCTGGATCCCCACGATGCGATGACGTTCTGCCGCCAGGTGGAGCCGCTGAACCTCTTCTTTGTCGAGGATCCGGTCCGTTCCGAGAATCCCGGGGTGCTGGCCCGCCTGCGGTCCCAGACCGGTGTGCCGATTGCGATGGGCGAGCAGTACTCGACCAAGTGGGAATTCCGACAGGTGATCGAGAACGAGTGGATTGATTTCTGCCGGCTTGATCTCTGTATCGTGGGTGGCATCACCGAGGCCCTCAAGGTGGCGGGCTGGTGTGAGACACACTACATCCCGATTGCCCCTCATAATCCACTTGGCCCGGTTTCCACGGCGGCCTGCCTGCACCTGGACCTGGCGACAAGTAACTTCGCTGTGCAGGAATGTGCCCGCGTGCCGGGCACGGTACTCTCGGACCTGTTCCCACAGCAGGTACCCTTTGAAGCCGGCTACCTGCTCCCCCCGGAAGGGCCTGGCCTGGGTATCACGATCGATGAATCGGCCGCGGCAGCTTTTCCACCCATGCAGGGCAATTCGCCGCGCCTGGAGAGGGAAGACGGGTCATTTACAAACTGGTAGTTCCCACGAGCGAGGTTTCTTCTGATGACACAACGACTGGCATGTTTTCTGCTTGGGTTACTGATTGCCGGCCTGCCGGGAGAGGACGCCGGGGCGCAGGATGACCTTGCCGTCTCACTGGCCGAGCGAGTCATTGACAAAACGCAGGTGGCCCGGGAGCTGCGAGAGTTTGTCAGCCGGCGGGTACCCCCGCTTCAACTGGCAGCGGATGCAGCCGCCTGGAAACGCGAGTCAAACAGGCTCCGCCGGGAAGTTCTCCAGCAGGCCGTGTTTCGTGGCGTCCCGGCCAGCTGGCACCGTCCTGCACCCGCGGTGGAGTGGCTTGACCGGATCGAGACAGGTCATGGCTACTCGATCCGCAAGCTGCGTATCGAGGCGCTTCCGGGACTCTGGATCCCGGCACTCCTTTACGAGCCGGACACGCTGGAGGGGAAAGTGCCCGTGATACTCAACGTCAACGGGCATGCGGCGACCGGCAAGGTGACCAGCTACAAGCAGATCCGCTGCATCAACCAGGCCAAGCAGGGCATGATCGCGCTCAATCTGGAATGGATCGGCATGGGCCAGTTGCGTGGCGATGGCTACTCCCACAACCACCTCGGCCTGCTCGATCTCTGCGGGCGGAGCGGGCTCAGTGTCTTTTACCTGGCGATGTCGCGAGGTATCGACGTCCTGCTGGATCATCCCCACGCTGATCCGGATCGGCTGGCCGTGACGGGGCTTTCCGGGGGTGGCTGGCAGACGATTGTTCTTAGCTCACTCGATACCCGGGTCAAGCTGGCGGTACCGGTGGCCGGCCATAGTGGGATCCTGCACCGCCTGGAATATCGTGGCAGCATCGGTGACCTGGAACAGGTTCCCTGTGACCTGGTCTCGATTGCCGATTACACCCACCTGACCGCCATGATGGCCCCACGTCCGACTCTCCTGATCTACAACCAGAAGGACAACTGTTGTTTTGTTTCCAGTCATGTGAAGCCGAATATCGTGGATCCGGTAATCCCGTTTTTCACGCAGGCGGGCGTGGAAGACCGAATCGCCTACCATGAGAATACCGACCCTGGAACCCATAACTACGACCTGGATAACCGGCAGCAGCTTTACCGTTTCCTGAGCACGCATTTTCTTGGCACACAGGATCCCATGCTCACCGAGATCGAGTCGGGCGACGAGGTTCTTTCTGACGAGCAGTTGCAGGTACCACTTCCCCCGGACAATGCCAGCTTTCATTCCCTGGCTGCCGATGCGGCCCGGCACCTGCCCCGGATCCCAGCCAGGACAACACCCCGGCTTCGACGTGGGCAGCTACGAGAGATCCTCCGCCTTCCATCGGCGATTGCCAGGCTCGTGCCATCCGAGGTGGCACCGAGGATGGGCTTTTACCGTTACGTGGTCTCCTTTGATGAGCTGGGACTCTCGGCCGCTGCGCTGGTGCTGGAACAGAAAGACCCTTCCGCGACGGCACTGGTTTGTGCTGATGCCGGCTTTGCATCCCAGTCGAAAAAGGTAAAGGAGCTGCTCGATAGTGGACACCGGGTGGTTTGTCTGGATCCGCTGCTCGTCGGCCAGTCGGCACCCCCGGACTCGATCGGGGCCAATGCCATGCTGATTGGTACGGTTGGTGAGAGGCCGCTGGGAATCCAGGTCGCCCAGCTGCGGGCGGCGATCGAGGCACTTGCCGAAGAGCATGGATTCAGCGAGCTCGTGATTCACTCGGTCGGACCGCGGACCAGCCTGGCGGCGACCTGTGCCGCGGCCCTGGATGGTGGTAACGTGATCGATGATGTGGTCACAACGGGGCTGCCTGATTCATTAAAGAAGTTCCTTGAACCGGGCCATTCCTTCAATCAAACACCCGAGGTCTACTGTTTTGGTTTGCTATGGGATTTTGATATTCCCCAGCTTCGCGAGTTAATGAAACGCCTGGTGAATCGCTAGGATGGATTTTTTCCCGGTGATTCCTGTTGATTCCGCCTGTATCGGGCAGCCGATGGGATGAACATGGAAAACTTGAATTGCGACTGGTGGAGAGCTGACCTAAACTAGGGATAACGAACCTCGGTGAGTACCAGCGAGCGTCTTTTCAGGGCAGGGAATTGAAATGCAGCATCCGGGCCATCATCATCCACGAATATCACGGCGGACTGCCCTGCAGGCGGGGGCCGTGGGACTGCTGGGCCTGGGGATGAACCACCTGGAGGCCCTCAGGGCCGCCCCCCTTCCTGACGGAGTGCAGCGTCCGGCGGCGACGGCCAAGCGGGTGATCTATATTTTCCTTTCTGGCGGCTTGGCCCAGCATGACAGCTTCGACATGAAGCCTGATGCGTCGGATGATGTGCGTGGTGAGTTCAAACCGATCCAGACGCGCACGCCGGGTCTGCAGATCTGCGAACATCTCCCGCAGCTTGCCGAACGCAGCCAGATGTGGGCGATCTGCCGTTCCCTGACTCATTCCTCGAACGAGCATTCCCAGGGCCATCACATCATGTTGACCGGCAGGTCCGATATGCCACCGGGATTCAGTGGAAGCAAGCCCCAGGGGACCGACTGGCCATCGATTGCCTCGATCGCGAACGTTGCAACAGAGCCAGGAAACAATCTGCCCCCGGCCGTGATTCTTCCAGAGAAACTTGTCCATTCTTCCGGCCGCGTGATCCCGGGCCAGTTTGCCGGCAAGATGGGCGAAGAAAAAAATCCCTGGTTCATCGAGGCATCCCCCTATCACACCACGTCCTACGGGGCCTTTCCGGAATTCCACTTCGACCACCAGGAGCGGGGGAACAAGGACGAGCGTCTTTTCCAGGCGCCGAACCTGTCTCTCCCCCATGGTTTTTCCCGTGTCCGGGTTGATTCCCGGGTGGGCCTGCTGAGCAAGCTTTCCAGCCAGCGAGAGGAGCTGGACCGCTTTGCCCGGACCGAACAATTTGACCGGTACAGGCAGGGTGTGATCTCGCTGCTGACCGACACCAAGGTCCACCATGCCCTGGACGTGACCAACGCCGATGAAAAGATCCAGCAGCGTTACGGCAAGAATGCTTTTGGCTGGTCCCTGTTGATGGCTCGCCGGCTTGTCGATGTCGGTGTGAACCTGGTCCAGGTGAACCTCGGGAACGATGAAACCTGGGACACGCATGGGAACGCCTTCCCGCACCTGAAAGACAATCTCTTTCCACCTACCGACAAAGCGGTCTCGGCACTGCTGGACGACCTGGCCGAGAGTGGCCAGCTGGATGAGACACTGATCGTGATGGCCGGGGAGTTTGGCCGTACTCCCAAGATCACCCTGTTGCCGAAACACTACAAGCTGCCGGGCCGTGACCACTGGGGCGCCGTGCAGACCGTCTTCTTTGCCGGTGGCGGTGTCCGTGGCGGAAACGTCATCGGCAGCTCGGACAAGCGGGGAGCTTACCCGGCAGACCTGCCACAAAAGCCGGAGCACATGGCGGCCACGATTTACCAGGCCCTGGGTATTCCTCCCACCGCCGCCTGGTATGACAAGCTGAACCGGCCAAGCCATATCTACCATGGCGATCCGATCGTGGGACTCACCTAGTCAGGATTCCCGGGGCGATCTACCAGGGAAGCGAGAAAGTTTTCACGTTAGTGAGGAACTTCATCGCCTCGATAACACCCTCCTTGATTCCCAGTCCCGAGTCCTTGATGCCACCAAAGGGGGAGGCCTCGATCCGGTAGCCTGGGACCTCGTTGATATTCACTGTTCCCGACCGTATCCGCTTGACCGCCTCGATCGCCCGGTCGATATCGCGGGTCACAATTCCCGAGGAGAGTCCAAAGGCGGTTGCATTGGCGACGTCGATGGCGTCATCCAGGTCTCGCACTGCCAGGATCGGGGCCAGGGGGCCGAAGGACTCCTCCACGACCATCTGGCAGTCCCGCGGCACGTCGGCAATCACCGTCGGCTCTATCTGGGCGCCGCTGCGGTGACCACCATGGAGAATCCTGGCACCGGCCTCGACGGCCTGCTGCACTACCGTTTCCAGCTCGATGGCTGCCGCCTCGTCAATCACCGTGCCGACCCGGGTCTCCTCGGCAGCCGGATCTCCACAGAGGTACTCGGCGGAGATTGCCACCAGTCGGGAGGTGAACTCTTCCAGGATGTTGTCGTGAACCAGCAGCCGTTTTACGGCGGTACAGCGCTGGCCGGAATTCCGGTAACACCCCTCGGCCGCCAGCTTCACGGCCAGGTCCATGTCGGCATCCTCAAGGATGATCAGCGGGGCATTACCACCCAGCTCCAGGCAGGTCTTCTTGTAACCTGCCAGGGTGGCAATTTTCTTGCCGACGCCGGTACTTCCGGTGAAGCTCACCAGTTCCACCCGTGGATCCGTGATCATCGGCTCAATGACCGTGGCATTATCACCCACCAGCACGCTCAGCATGTTCGCGGGAAGTCCGGCCTGGTAGAGCATTTCCACCAGACGTATGGCAGTCAGCGGGGTCCGCTTGGGGGGCTTGAGAATCACCGGCACGCCGGCGGCCACGGCAGGTGCCAGCTTGTGGACCACCTGGTTCAGGGGGTGGTTAAAGGGAGTGATCGCCAGTGCGAGCCGAACCGGTTCCCGGGTGGTAAAGATCTTCCGCTGCTTGCCCTGGGGGGAGACGTCACAGGAGAAGATCTGCCCGTCATCGCGGAGCGCTTCCATGGCAGCAAACTGGAGGACATCCGATGCACGACCGACCTCGTAACGCGTTTCACGCAGGCAAAGTCCTGATTCGCTCATGATCAACTGGGCCATGGCCTCGCGGTCCTTGAGCAGTGCCTCCCTGGCATCCAGCAGCACCTGGCTGCGCTGGTAACGGGTCTGCCTTTCTGCCGGGCTCACCGCTGCGGCCATGGCCCGTTCCGCGTCTGCCGGGCTTCCCATGGTGACCGTGCCGACCGGTTGCCCGTTGTAAGGATTGAAAACCTCCAGCAGGTCCTCGCTCTCCAGGGGTTCCCCGGCGATATAACTTGTCAGGTGCAGCGAACGTGCTTCAGTCATAGCACCACCCCATTACAGGCAAATTCAAAGATGTCAAAATTCCTCGGGTCGTCCCCGGCCCTGGCCAGGTAGTGCTCGTTGAGCGGATGGGAGAAGAGCAGCGGGACCATTTCCTCGTAGCGGCCCCCGTGGCTGCGCAGGCCCCCGGAGAGTAATTGCAGGTCATGATCTGCCGGGGTCCGGCCCAGGACCACGTGGCGATCGGAAAGTACCGTCAGGTCCCCGATCCGGTCCGCAGGAAGCTCCAGCTGTTCTGCCGCCGTGGCCCGGTCGTGAACCTCGCTGACTCCCGGAAGCTCGAGGATCCAGCCAGCAATCGCCGCCCGGTTCATCTCGTCGGGGAGATGAACCATGACCAGCGAACCGAGTGCTCCATGATGGGCGACGTAGGGATCCGTGATCGGACAGATTACCTTTATGCCCTGGCCAAACTGGCTGGTGAGCATGGTCTCCAGGTAGATCACGTTGGGCGAGCCGTCCGGCAGGTTCTTGGCATTCATGCCATGATCGGCGGTGGCAGCCACCACCGCCCCGCTTCCCGTCAGCCGGGCCAGTTCAACATCCATGGCACGATGGAAATCCAGCGATTCCGTCTCGTCCGGTGCGAACTTGTGTTGCATGTAGTCCGTCAGTGAAAGGTAAAGGAAATCAGCCAACTGGTTTTCCAACAGGGCCACGCCAGCGCGCAGGACAAACAGGCTTGCCTCGGCACTGTAGATCTCGGGTGTCGGTTGGCCAACGAGTGCCTCCACGTCATCGATCCCATGTGTCTCCAGCTGGGCCTCGGATGCCCGTTCAGCGGAGAAAGCGATTCCCTGGAGATCCTTGGAAAGAATGTCCCGGAGTTTTTCCTTGGCCGTCACCACGGCGACCTTGCGGCCTGCCCGTGCCGCGGCAGAAAAAATGGTCTCGGCCCGAAGGTAATCGGCCGAGTTCATCATGACTTCCTCACCACTCTCCGGATCCAGGAAGAAATTCCCCGAGATGCCGGTCACCGATGGTGGGGCTCCGGTAGCAATGGCCGCATTATTGACATTGGTGAAGGAGGGGAGCGCACCGCGTGCCATGCCACGATAACCATTTTCCGCCATCGCCTCGACCGTTGGCATACAGCCCTTGGAAATCGATGTCACCAGGTAGTCGTCCTCGCAGCCATCGATGCAGATCGCCACCAGCGGGGCGGCTGGCGGTCGGTACTCGCGGCCATTGACGCTCAGGGGAGTGGTGCTGAAGTTCACGCCGGGTACCGCTTTCAGGAATCCGTTGACGAGGCAGGACAGGGAAGACCGGGATCCTTTATATGTACGAGAGCCGGGGTACTCGGGCAACCAGAGAGGCTGCCAAATCGTCTGTTTGTCACCTTGGCGGCTCGTTGATATGCTGACATCTTCAGCCGGTGAACCTGCAGGGCAGGCTGGTCACCGTAAAATCAGAACCTGGGATCAACGATTCGCCATGGCTCTTTCCACCCGCAAGAAGCTGCTTTACTCCCTGCTGGCAGTGGTTCTTGCCGGGGTGATTCTCGAGGTGGTGCTGCGTTGTATCTATTTCCAGGTCAAGGCGACCTCGACACTGGCCCTGCAGACCACGCTGGAGACACTCAAGGGACGGGTGAACAGGCGGGATGCCGTGGATGTGATCGAGCGATTCAAGGATACCCGGCAGCCAACCTGGCGAGCTCTTTTTGGAGAACAGGGCACGGCGTTGCGAGAACAGTTTGAGCACCAGTACGAGCTGGAATTTGGCCGGCTGGTAAAATCGTGCCAGGACATCGGCAGTACACTGGTTGTGCTTTATCTCCCCTCCACCGATCCACAAAGTCCGGACCACTGCTCGGAAGCTCCCAGCCGGATGTTTTTTGAACGGATCACGGCAGAACAGGGCGTGCTCCTGGTTGACCTGACAGCCGCCATCCGGGAACACCCCTGGCAGGATGTCACGCTCCTTCCAGAGGATGATCACTTCTCACGCCTCGGAAATCGGATCGTTGCGGACCAGTTAGCGCGGGTGCTCGGTTCGCTTCAGGAGAAACGTTGCCGGCAGACCTACGACGGACAGCCGGCCGTTTGTGCGGACCTTGAGCCGGGAGCAAGCAGGCAGTGGGACCTGCTCTCCGATTTGCCGTTCCGGGTCACCACCAATGCACAGGGGTTTCGAGGGAACCAGGATGTGGAGATTCCCCGGACTCGCCAGCGGATCCTGCTGCTGGGTGACTCTTACACGTTTGGAGTCCACCTGCCCAATGCCCATACCTACGCTGCCCAGCTTGCCGCGCACCAGCCGGGACTGGAAGTCCTCAATGCGGGTGTTGTTGGTTACACGATCCACCAGGAAGTGGAACTTTTTCATGAACGTGCTTCTGCCGTGGCGCCGGATATCACGGTGCTCCAGGTCCTGGATAACGATCTTTACGGTTTATTTTTCTTTACTCGTAGCTGGTTTGATCGCAAGGGGCGCCAGTATGAAGCGTCCAGGGCCGAAAGAGATTTTCTCGAGGAACTGGGGCTGGGTGAATTGTCCGACTGGTAATCGCCAGGCGACATCCTCCGCTGTACCGGGATCGAACACTGGATTTCACTATTCCCATTGGAACCAGAATTCATGACACGCCAACGACTCGGACTCGTTCCGCTTGTTGTTCTTTTATGTTGTGCCGTCCACGGCCAGGCTCAATCCCCCTCGATTGACAACGTGCCTCCCGTTGTCGTGAAGACCACGCCGGAGGCGGGATCATCTGAAGTGGACGTGACAACGACGGAGATCCGTGTCCGTTTCAGCAAGAAGATGATGACCAGTCGCTGGTCGGTGGTAAAGGTGAATGAAAAGTCGTTTCCGAAGATCAACGGGAAACCTCGTTTTGAGGCCGGCGGCAGGATTTTCGTGCTCCCGGTTCAATTGCAGGCGGGCCAAACCTATGCATTGTGGATCAATGCAAAGGATTTTGTGAATTTCAAGGATGCTGGAGGGCGATCCGCCGTTCCTTACCTGCTGGTTTTCAAGGTTCGATAGATTTTCTCCCGGAGCCGGCCGCGGACCTGGTGAATTCCGCCAAAAGTTCCCCAAAGTGGTCTCCAGGGCCCTGTCAGATCCACCTCGCAGGTTGTTTGGCATCCCATGCGGTAGAGCGATTTTTGGCAAAACGGTCCCAATGGCCTCTCCGAAAGAAACTTTTTTGTGAATCTGGGGAATTTAAACAACTTGAAGCAGGCGAAATTCCATCTCCTTGGGAGAGAATTGGAGTTATTGCCAAGCAATGGTCGATTCTATCTTGGAGTAATTAATACGAGTCATAGGGATGTGGCTCGGCAAACATATACAGTTGTTTGTTCCACGGTAATTTCCCAATTTGGAGAGACCTGAATCATGGATATGTTAAAGTCACTTGAATCGACTAAAAAGTGGATTCGCGCTTTGACCGAGATCGCGGTTCTTCTCGTTGCCCTGAGCATCGTTGCCGCCGTCCTGTTTGGCGCTGAAGTCCCGTTCCTTGGTGGCACGGCTGATGTTGTGTCGCGAATCACCGGCATCATTGGTGAGCTTGGTGAACAAGGCGTCGTGGGCATGTTGGCCCTTGGCGTTATCCTGTACGTCTTTGCTCGTAAAGACAAGTAAGCAGGATTGAATGCAATAAGCGGCCGCCCTGCATTTGTGGGGCGGCCGTTTTTTTATGCGCCTGTGCCAGGATCTGCATGGTATTCACCGGCAGGGATAGGGGTTCCCCCCAGCCTGGTTCGCATAAGGCCACTCGACCGGCTTGTACCGGATCGCCAGTTCAGGGGTCCGGTAGGCTGTCCCGTCGGATGCCAGGCTATGCATGGCCCGGTCCAGGATACCGGTGGTTAGCAGGGTCCGTTCCACCGGATAGCTGGGATGGCCGGTATGGACCATCTCCTCGATTGCCTGGACCAGGAAAGCAAAGTGGCCATACGGTTTCTTGTCCTCCAGTTGAAACCAGCTCACAAGCGGTTCATCCCTCTCCCGGAGCTTGAGTGCCAGGCAGAACTGGGCGCCCAGGTTGGCAGCCATGACCGCGGACATCTTCACGTTGTCCCGGGCTTCCATCAGGTAGACCGCTGCATTCTGGTTCATCATGGAGGCCCGTAACTTTTCCTCGGTGACGACCTGTCCATTGGCCTCTGCCGCGGCCTTGAAGAGGGTGCCGGACCAGCGTCCCTGCTGCTGCGCCTGCCAGGCCCTTTCCCCCTGCAGGGCCTGGACGGTTCGGATACCGGTTTCCCCTCCTTCTCGACGTTCTACCATGCACTGCAGTGTTTCGAGCATGTGAAATCCGTAGGACTCCAGGCCGCCATATCCCAGCACGAGTGCCTGCTCGATCTGGCTGCCGATGGGCAGGATCGCCTGGGGTTCTCGCCAGGCAACAGGAAGCGAGGATCCTGCCATGAAGGAGATCTTCATCTTCCTGGCCGTGTCATACATCGCCTTGGCATCTCGCCAGTTGTAACAAAGATGCTTGTCATTAAAGACCGGGACAACGCGGCCACATTTCTTGAAGGTGGCAATGATCTCGTCAAAAAAACGTTTGCGAGGATACATCTGCTGGTGGGTGTCTGGCGTGGAAGGATAGTTGCCGTGCTCCCCGATACTGAGGACGCCGGCGACCTGCACCGTGCTGGTTCCCAGCGTGATGGCCTCCTCGATCGTGCTGGCGATTCGGAAGCCGTGCTTGCGTGCCATCTCCCGGCTCAAATCACCCTGGGGGACCTGGTCGGTATAGAGAGAAACAAGTTCCAGGTCGGGTCCTGGTCCTCCATCCTGTTGGAAGCCCTCGAGGATCTTTCCACAGATCACATCCGCGTGGGAGTTCGTCCGATACTCTGTAACCACACCGGCCACCGGCAGCTTCTTGCGGACCACCGCTCCGGCGGTGGGAACCGTTGCCAGCAGAGACGTGGCGGCGAGTGATTTGAAGGCCTGCCGTCGGTTCAGTTGGATGGACATGTTGACTCCCGGGCTTTCCAGTTTTCCAGCTTGTCTCCAAAAACCGCCAGTTCCCGTACCGGTACCAGGTCATCGTCGGTCATCATGTAATCAAAATCACTAAAACCCATCTCGACGGCATTTTCCAGGGCGGAGATTGCCATTTCCGGTTTTCCCTGGATCGCCAGTGCACAGGCGCCCTTGTAATACATGTTGGAAAAGAAATCCTGTTGACTGGAAACCAGCTGGGGATCCACCAGTTCCAGTTTCTTGGCATGCGCGGCGGCCTGCAGGAAACTCGATGCCGCGGCATCCCGGCTCGGGGCTGCATACCCCTGCTGGGCGTACTCCACGGCGGTCGTCAGTAACTTGTCCGGGTTGCTCCCTGGAACCTTGTCCTCCCCGGCCCAGGTGGATGTTGCTGACGTGGCAGCCTCTCCCGCGGAGCTTGCCCGTGTCCCTCCAGCGGCGTCCCCTCCTTCGGTTTCCTGTTGTCGGGCGTTACAGCCTGAGAGCAGGACTGCAATGGTAAAGCAGGACAGGATATGACGCGTGGGGAAAAACATGACGGGTACCCTGGGTAACGAATGGAAAAGGCAGAAGCCGATCCAGCCAGGTGGTCATTCCCTGGCAGGACTTGCCTTTCAATGGTTGGGAAAGTTGCCGGTCCTGTCAATGCGATCCTGTACAACAGCGCCATTCTCTTCTCAACAGGAAGGACGGCTGAACGGGATATCCCCGGCGAGGTGTTTTCTTCCTCCAGCAGGCAGGATGGCCATGCCCTCCTGGGAATGAGTTAAAATCCAGCTTCTGGAATCGATCTCGGTTATGCTGGGTGAAAGTGAACTCTGCAGGAGGTCTTGTGGGAATGATCGTACGACCTGGAAAATGGCTGGTGATGCTGCTGGCCCTGTTCTGGCTGCCGCTTTCTCCGCTGCAGGGGGAGGATACCCCCGCACGGCAAAAACTGGCGCGAGACTACGAAAAGTCGGTCCACCCCCTCCTGGCCAGGCTCTGCCTGGGCTGTCACTCCACGAAGGAGAAAAAAGGGGAACTCGATCTGGAGCGTTTCACCACGCTGGACCAGGTAAGCATGGACCTGAAACCATGGCAGGGGATGATCGAGCAGCTGGAAACGAGGGAGATGCCTCCAGAAGGTAAGCCCCAGCCAACGGCTGTGGAGCGGTCGATGCTGATCACGTGGGTTCGGGAGATGCTCGGTGCCGAGGCTCGTGCCCGGGCAGGCGATCCCGGGCCGATCGTGCTCAGGCGGCTGAACAATGCCGAGTACAACTACACGATCCGCGACCTGACTGGCGTGCCCACGCTTTCCCCGACTCGAGAATTCCCCGTGGATGGGGCTGCTGGTGAAGGTTTCACCAATGCCGGGTCCGCACAGGCGATGTCTCCCGCCCTGGTCAGCAAGTACCTGGATGCCGGCAAGGACGTTGCCGATCATGCAGTCCTGGTACCTGGCGGGATCCATTTTTCGCCATGGACCTCACGTCGAGACCAGACAGACACGTTGATAACCAGGATCCGCGATTTCTATCGGCCCTTTGGAAGTGATAGTGAGGGTGGGGACGTACCGCGGTCGGGGAACCCCGGTGATCCGGTGGAGGGTGCGAGGTTCTCGGTGGCCCCCTACCTCTCGGCACTGTTGCAGCAGCGCAAGGGCCTGGAGGAGGGGAGCGTGAGCCTTGCACAGCTTGCAGAAAAACATGACCTCAACGGTCGCTATCTTGCAACCCTCTACGAGCAGTTAACCGTGTCCCCGGACATCCCCTCGCCCGTGCTGGACCAGCTCCGGGCACGCTGGCAGGCTGCGGGGCCAGGGGATCTGCCGGCGTTTGCGGCGGAGGTAGCTCTCTGGCAGACAATCCTCTGGAAGTTCAATCCGATTGGCCACATTGGCCGCGCCGGGGGACCGAAATCCTGGATGGAACCGGTCAACCCGATTGTGCCTCATCGTGATTTTGAGCTGAAGCTGCCCGGGTCTTCCACTGACGGGATGATCATGGTCAGGTTCCTCTCGGCAGACGCCGGTGACGGGAACCAGCAGGATTATGTCACCTGGGAAAATCCTCGACTGGTCGGGGACGGTCCCGAGCTGCCCCTGCGGAGCGTGCAGGGGGTGCGGAAGCGGATCGCCGTTCTCAAGGCAGACATGCTGAAACGGACGGACGTTTACCTGGCCGCGGTTGCCGAGGCGGGTGCTGGTGATCCGGACAGTCCACTTCCGGAACTGGCAAAGCTGGCCGAGAAACACAAGATCGATGCGGCGGCCCTCAAGACCTGGCTGGATTACCTTTCGATCCGGGTTTCCGAGCCGGTCCAGGTGACCGGTCACTTCACAAACAAGATGCTCAAGGGGGGGGACTATGATTTTGTCCAGGGCTGGGGGACTTCCGATACGCCGTTGATTTTTGCCAATTCCTCCGACCAGGAAGTACGGATCCCGGGGATCGCGCGGCCTCACACGGTCATTGCACACCCCTCTCCAACTCTCTTTGCAGCGATAGGCTGGCAGAGCCCGGTCAATGGTGACGTGCGGGTGCAAGCACGGCTGGCCGATGCTCATCCGGAATGTGGAAATGGTCAGGAGTGGTTTGTTCAGCTTCGCACCATTCACGACGTGACAAATCTTGGGCAGGGTGATTTTGTCACTCGTGGATCTGTCACCATGCCAGCCAGTACGATCAGCGTGCGGAAGGGGGACCTCGTCTCCCTGATCCTGGGCCCGCGTGCGGGCAACCACGGTTGTGACCTGACCGAGCTGAACCTGGTGATCACCGAGGTCGCCGGTGCCAAGCGGAGCTGGGACCTTGCCGGCGATGTGTCAGGCAATATCCTGGCGGCAAATCCACATGCCGATCGCCAGGGGAACGAGGGGATCTGGCATTTTTACAAGGGCCCGATGGACTCGGTCGACAAGAACAGCCGGCAGGCGATCTCCATCCCGGCCGGGTCCCTGCTGGCACAGTGGCTGGCGGAAAAAGACCCGGTTCGCAGGACCGAACTGGCAGGGGCCGTTCAGTCCCTGGTGATAGCAGACCCGCCTGCGGAGAAGGAATCGGCCGACGCCCGGCTCTACAAGCAGATTCACGCTCTCACGTTCTTGCCCGGGGATCCAACACTGCTTGCAGGTGTGCAGCCGGATGAACGCTTTGGGACCCATCCGCTGGGCCATGCGGTCAAGCCGACCGACCTGGTGGTGCGGGCGCCGACGATTACCAGCTTTCAGATTCCCGCCCAGCTGGCCGCAGGGCGGACACTGGTTGTCAGTGGCCGTCTGGATCCGGAGCATGGACGCGAGGGGAGTATCAAGCTGGAAGTCTCCGCTGGTGAGATGAAACTGGAGGACATCCTGCCTTCCAGTCCCGTCATAGTCCATGACGGAAGCGAGGCCCGAAAGCGAATTGAAAAAGCTCTCGATGAGTTCCGCCAGGTCTTCCCGGCGTCGCTCTGTTACTCCCGGATCGTTCCAATCGACCAGGTTGTCACCCTGACCCTGTTCTACCGGGAGGATGGTCCCCTGCAGCGACTGATGCTTGATGAGGACCAGGTCGCCACGCTCAACCGGCTCTGGGACGAGTTGTTCTATGTCAGCCAGGAGCCGCTCAAGTACCAGGTCGCTTTTGAACAGATCCGGGAGTTTTCCACGCAGGATCGACCGGACCTGGTCAAGGAATGGGACATGCTCGTGGAAATAGTCAACGCCCGGGCAGATGCTTTTCGTGATCGCCTGGTCCAGGATGAACCGGTACACCTGCAGGCCCTGCTGGATCTCGCCGGGCGTGCCTGGCGACGGCCACTGTCCGGGCCGGAAAAAGAAAAGCTACGGGATCTCTACAGCCAGCTGCGCGAGGCGGGATTAACACACGATCGATCGATCCGGCTGATGCTGGCACGTGTCCTGACGTCCCCCGCTTTCCTTTACAAGCTGGAGCAGCCGGCGGCGGGAGAGAAGGCGGCACCGGTCTCGGGTCGGGAACTGGCGACGCGACTGAGTTACTTTCTCTGGTCGTCACTGCCGGACGAACCCCTGATGGTCGCGGCCCGGTCCGGGCAGCTTGTGAAATCGGACGCGGAACTCGAGCGGCAGACGCGGCGGATGCTGGCCGATCCACGAACGCGTCGACTGGCCATCGAGTTTGCCTGCCAGTGGCTGCACCTGCGGGATTTTGACAAGAACGATGACAAGAACGAAAAGCTCTATCCCGAGTTCGCTTCTCTCCGCCGTGACATGTACCAGGAGACGATACTGTTCTTCACGGATATGTTTCGTAACGACGGGTCGATCCTGGACCTGCTTGATGCGGATCATGGATTTCTCAACGAGCGACTGGCGGGATATTACGGTATTGCCGGTGTCCGTGGTGAGCAATGGAGGCGAGTAGAGAATGTCAAGGCAGAGGGCCGTGGGGGGCTGCTCGGCATGGCCACGTTCCTGGCCAGCCAGTCCGGCGCGTCTCGTACCAGCCCGATTCTCCGTGGTAACTGGGTTTACGAGACACTGCTGGGGGAACGACTCCCCCGTCCTCCGCCCAATGTGCCGGTCTTGCCGGAAATCGTGCCCAGTGACAAGACAGCCAGGCAACTTATCGAGCTTCACAGCAGTGTGAAGGCATGTGCGAGGTGCCATGCCAAGATCGATTCCTATGGCTTTGCCCTGGAGCAGTACGATACGATTGGCCGGCTGCGGTCCCGGCCGGTGGATACCAGCACGACGCTCTTTGACGGGACAGAGATCGACGGTATCGAGGGCCTGCGGGGCTACCTCCTGGGCCCCCGGCGGGACGATGTGGTGCGGCAATTCTGTCGCAAGCTCCTTGGTTATGCCCTGGGACGGGAAGTGCAACTTTCGGATGAGCCACTTTTGGACGAGATGCATCGGCAACTTGCTGAAAATGACTACCGGTTCAGTGTGGCAGCTGCGATAATTATCAGCAGTCCCCAGTTTCGACAGATTCGCGCCCAGCAGGAAGCCGACTAAGAAAGCAAGGGTTTTTCACATGAGCAGTTACCAGTTTTCACGCCGGACAATGTTGCGGGGCCTGGGTGTCAGCATGGCACTTCCATGGATGGAGTCCCGCGGGGTCTGGGGGGATGAGCCGGTGGGTGGGTCCCCGTCAAACGAGGCTCCGACCAGGATGGCGATCCTGTTTTCCGGTTGTGGCTACCACAGTCACGAGTGGTGGGCGAAGGGCCAGGGGCCAGCGATGGAACTGGGCAAGGTACTGCATCCGCTGAATGATTTTCGTGATCGGTTGGTCTTTATTCGTGGTCTCTATAATGCCGAGGCGCTGAAGGGGAATATTCACAGTTCCCAGACAGGGAACCTGCTCTCGGGAGCCCCGCTGGCTCCGGGCGGTGTGATCCGAAGCGGGACCAGCGTGGACCAGGTGGTTGCCCAGAGGATTGGCCATCGCACCAAGCTTCCCAGCCTGGTCCTGGGTTGTGAAAAAGCCAATCCGTCGGTGCACAAGAACTACTCCATGCTCTACAGCTCGCACATTTCCTGGTCCAGTCCAACTTCTCCCACACCACTGGAAGTTTATCCGGCCCTGGCCTTTGACCAGCTTTTCAAGGATAGCGCCGAGCAGGGAGACAGGAGCGTGCTGGATGCCGTGCTCACCGATGCCGAGGATCTGCGACGAGGGATCAGCCGGCGAGATCAACGCAAGCTGGACGAGTACCTCAACAGTGTCCGTGAGGTCGAGAAACGGATCGAGCGGGCAGGCAAGCGAGGGGAGTTGCAGGGCTGGCGGCCGACGCTGACAGAACCGAACATCCCCCGTCCCAAGGACGGTTATCCCCAGGACATCGTGGAGCACATGCGGATCATGTCGGACATCCTGGTGCTCGCCTTCCAGACGGACACCACGCGCGTCTGCACGTTGAAACTGAACAACGATCATGGCACGTTGCGGTTCCCGCACCTGGGAGTCGATTACATGATCCATCACCTGCTCTCCCATAGTGATACCGACGACTGGTTAAAAGTGAACCAGTTTTTCCTGGAGCAGATGGCATATATTGCCCGCCGCCTGGACAGTATCCAGGAAGGAGAACGGACTGCCCTGGATAACTCGATGCTGATGCTCTGCTCAAGCATGATGACCGGCCACCACGATGCCAGCCAGCTCCCGGTGGTGATGGTGGGAGGGGGCGGCGGCGCGATCGAGGGAGGCCAGAATCTGGACTACCAGGGGAAAGAGGATCGCCAGATGTGTCGTCTCTACATGAGCATGATGGAGAAGATGGGCGTCCACCTGGATAGCTTTGGCGATGCCACTGAACGTTTGGTCGAGATCTAACGGTTCGATTGTCCTTGGGCACAACCTGTTTTACCCTGCGAGGAACCCTCTCATGCGTCGAGTCATCTTGCTGCTTCTGGCTGCCCTCTTTCCTGTATTTCTCGCCGGCTGCGAGGGAGAAGGAGGGTACTCCCAGGCTGTGGGTGCCGAGGCAGTAAAGGCAGACCTGCCACTGTCGGCGACCGACTGGCCCTGGTGGCGAGGTCCGGCTCGCAGCGGGATCGCGCCGGAGTCGGCCCATCCCCCGGTCACGCTTGATGAAAAGAGCCTGGCCTGGAAAGCACCCATTCCGGGCCGAGGACATTCTGCGGCGATGATCGTGGGGGAGCGGGTTTTCCTGACCACGGCGGACGAGGCAGCCCAGACGCAGTCGATCATCTGCCTTGCCCGCAAGGATGGAGAACTGCTCTGGATGAAGCAGCTCCACGAGGGGGGCTTTGACCACAACAACAAGAAGAACTCGTTTGCTTCCAGTTCGGTTGCCTCGGACGGGCAGCGGGTATTTGTCTCCTTCCAGAACCATGGCTCGGTCTGGACCACGGCACTCGATCTTGGCGGCAAGCAGCTCTGGCAACTGGAAATAAGTCGCTTTACCTCCCACCAGGGATATGGTGCTTCCCCGGCCATCTACGGGGACAACGTGATCGTGGCCGCGGATAACAAGGGGACAGGCAAGGGATGCCTGGTCGCCCTGGACCGGGCCAGCGGGGAGATTGCCTGGTCGCAGGACCGGCCGGTGATGCCAAATTATGTCTCGCCGATCATTCTCCAGGTGGGCGGGAAAGACCAGCTCTTGATGGCGGGTTGTGAACAGATGGCGTCCTATGATCCAAACACCGGAAAAAAACTCTGGTCGAGCAGTGCGACCACCACCGAGTGCGTGGGGACGGCCGTGGTTGCCGACGGGCTGGTCTTTGCCAGCGGCGGATATCCCAAGCACGAGACGGTGGGGGTGCGGGCCGATGGGAGTGGTGAGGTGGTCTGGCGTAATGGTGTCCGGATCTACGTCCCCTCCCTGTTGGCTTACCAGGGGCACGTCTACACGGTCTCCGATGATGGTGTTGCTTACTGCTGGGAAGCGGCCACAGGCAAGGAGAAGTGGAAGGGTCGACTGGGAGGCGGATTCAGCGCCTCGCCCATCCTTGCTGCAGGCCATCTCTACCTGGCCAACGAGAAAGGGGAGGTCTTCGTGATCAAGCCGGATCCGGAGAAGCTGGTCAGGGTTGCGACCAGCCAGGTGGGAGGGGAGGTCATGGCGACCCCTTCATTTAGTGGTCGCCAGGTCTATATCCGAAGCACTTCCGAGGAGAATGGGCGACAGGAATTCCTTTACTGCTATGAAAGCAGGAAGTAGGTTTCATCATGCACTGCGAATTCCAGCTTTCTGTTAATCCATGCAGACGGCGGATGTCGACGACGGTATTATGGGGTTGTTGTGGCCGCCAGCTTCCAGGCGAGGAAGAATGAAATGATGATGACGAGTCCAGGCTTCCACCAGCACGAGCGTGAGCATGCGATGGGAACCGGTGGTTCCCCGTTCGCCCCGCTCCCGCATGACCTGCTGCGAGTTGGCTCCCGGCGCTGGTTCCTGCAGACCGGGCTTGGCGGTATTGCCGGGCTGACACTTCCCCAGTTGCTCCAGGCCAGCGAGGCCGGATCAAAGAACCCCAAGTCGGTGATCCTGTTCTGGCTTTCCGGTGGACCCAGCCAGCTGGACCTGTGGGATCCCAAGCCAGATGCTCCCCAGGAAGTTCGCGGCCCCTTTGGGACGATCTCCACGGCACTTCCAGGTGTTCGTTTTGGTGAACACCTGCCCCTGCAGGCCTCGATTGCCGACAAGCTGAATATCATTCGCTCGGTCGACTGTAGTTCCAGTAACCATACCCCGATCACGATGCAGGCGGGTAACCCGCTGGCAAGACGAACCAACGATGGCCGGGATGGTGGCGGTTATCCATCGATGGGAAGTGTTACGTCGCTGCTGAAGGGATCCAACGATCCGGACATGCCCGCGTTTATCGGCCTGGCTAATAGCTGGACGTCCGATGTGTACGGCGCCGGGGAAATGGGTGCCCGTCATGAGCCGGTCAAGGGACTGGAACTGTCGGACAAGTTTCACCTGCCCAAGGGAATCTCGGTGGATCGTCTGCAGGATCGCCGTGAGCTGCAGCGGCAGGTCGACCAGCTGCAGCGGGGACTGGAGAAGGGAGACCTGTTCTCGAGTTTTGATCGCAACACGCAGCAGGCATTTGAAATGGTGCTTTCCGGGAAGGTCCAGCAGGCTTTTGACCTCGACCAGGAATCGGACAAGACACGCGATGATTACGGGCGAGTGAGCGTGTGTGAAAAGGCTCTTCTGGCTCTCCGGCTGGTCGAGGCCGGATCAAGCTTCGTGCTGGTGAGTGGCGCCTGGGGCTACTTCGACCATCACGGGGATGATGTCCGCTGGATGGGGATTGAGAAAGGACTCAAACCGCTTACCCCCCGGATTGACCGGGTGATGTTCGCCCTGGTCAATGACCTGGAGCAGCGTGGCCTGCTTGACTCCACGCTGGTGCTGATGATGGGTGAATTTGGACGCACGCCGACCATCAACGAACAGAATGGCCGTCACCACTGGACCCCGATCATGTCGATGGTGATGGCCGGCGGCGGGCTTCCCTGTGGACAGGTGATCGGGAGTAGTGACACCAGGGGAGCGGAGATCCGCAGTGGCAGGGTGCGTCCCCAGGACCTGGCTGCCACGACCTTCAAGCATCTTGGCATCGACCTCGATTCCCACTGGCTCAATAACTCGGGCCGGCCGGTACCGATTGTCACCGAGGGCGGCCGTCCCATTCCTGAACTCTGCTAGACGGCTTTTTTTCAGAGCACCTGGAGCGCGCCATGGCCGAGGGACAACTTGTTGGGATCTGTATCACCCCCGCAGGTGGGGCCGCTATGCAGCCTGTGGACCAGGCAGAGGCGATTGTCGGCAAGGGCCTGTCCGGAGACCGCTATGCCAGCTGCCAGGGGACCTTCCAGACGGGAGATGTCGTTGCGCCACAGGAAGAGCTGACCCTGATTGAAGAAGAGGCTATCCGGGGAGCTTCCACGGAATATGACCTCCAGATCGTGCACGCCGACACGCGTCGCAACCTGCTGACCCGGGGTGTGGCTCTGAACCACCTGGTGGGATCCGAGTTTCGAGTCGGCGAGGTGCTGCTTTTGGGGCTGGAACTCTGCGAGCCCTGCGGGCACCTGGAGAAACTCACCTGCGAGGGAATCCGGCAGGCACTGGTGCACCGGGGTGGCCTGCGTGCTCGTATTCTCGAGGGCGGAACGCTTTCGTTAAGCGACCCGGTCATCCTTTCACCAGGCTAGTACCCCGCTCCTCCTACTTGTCCCCCAGGCAGAGAACCGTGCCGGCGCGGGTGACGATGAACAGCCTGCCATTGGCAGAGGCCATGCCATCCCAGATGGGCAGGTTGTCAAGCTGGCTTATTTTGCGAGCCTCTCCGGTCTCGGTCGAGAGGACCATCAGCGTTGCTCCCTCGCTCCCGTCCAGCACTTCATCCTGGTGGGCCAGTTGCTGCTGCACCTGCTTGTCCCCGGCCATGATTTTCTTGAAGGATTCTTCATCGTCGAGCAGGTCTGCCGGCCCGCAGACAAACAGCGACTTGTCAGCAAGCGCCATCGCCTGAACGTAAAGTGGGATCCCCTGGGTCCAGTCAAACTTCACATAGGAACCGCCTCCCCGTGAGCCACGACCGGTAAAGCGAAATGCCTTTCCGACCTTGCCGGCAGCAGGATCCAGCCCCACCGGTTCCCCGTGGTTGCCGTTGCCGGAAATATCCTGGGCCTTGCCATCATCAAATGTGGTGGCGAAAACCAGCGTGGCCGTTTCAATCGTGGCCTTGGGATCCTTGAAACGCCGGGCGACGTCCTCCGCGGAGACCGTGCCGTGATAGACTCTCACCTCATCGATCAGGCCGGTGAAGGGGTAGGGCATCTTGTAGTTGCCAACGGATCCTGCCTCGTCTGCCCCGATCTCCATGGGCTGGAGGGGATCGGCTCGCAGCAGGTCAGGTACCTTGCGGGAACCGGCCAGCTGGCCATTGACGTAAATCTCGATCTTCTTGTCCGCGGACAGGACACCGACCAGGTGCGCCCATTCGCCTGCCACGGACTGTGCCGCCGTGACGGCAACCATTTGAGACTTGGCACGCAGGATAAACTGCGGTTTGCCACCCTTGACGATCAGCGCATAACCATCGGTCGGGCCTCCACGGGCCACGACCACGCCGTTGGCCTTGCCCGGCTGCGCCCAGGCTTCCACGGCCAGGGCCGTGCCGACGGGATTCTGGCTCGGAGTTTTTTTCACGCGGACCATGCTCCCGCCACCTGGCTTGGGAGCATCGGGTGCTTCCTTGCTGGTTGCGAAAACCTGGTGCTCCAGGGTCGTGGTCCAGCGGAGGTATTCCGGCTTGCGGCCAAACCCGTAAACCCGTTCCGAGTCGTTGACGATCAGGCGTCCGGAGGGAGCAAACCTGCCGGCCTGGTAGTAGCCACCGTGGCCGCCGGCAAAGTTTTTTCCATAGACCCAGTAACTGCGGTGGAAGTAGGAGTCGTCCAGGTAACCGGTTGGGGAGAAGAGGTGCACTCCCGTTCCCTTCTGGGCGGCTCCCTGCTGGGCGGGCACGCCGGAAACCGGACCGACGTCCTGCCGCTTGCCATCCAGGTCAAACCGCTGCGACCGCATGTAGACGAAGCTTCCATCGCTGGAGAGGATGTCGGGCAGGCCGGCTGGCATGTTGAGTGTCTGCAGCCGGTCCTGCAGGTCGCCACCTGTTTCCGGGTCCTTGTCATCAATCACCTGCCTGGAAAGGACTGCCCCGTTTTCCAGGTCCATCCGGTAAAAATGGAGTCCCCCGTCGAGGAAGTTCGAACGGCCGGCCACAAAGTAGACGATCCCGTCCAGGACCAGCACGTTACCATGGACCGGCCAGACCGACTCGAGTTGTTCAAAGGCCATCAGTCGCCGGTCCGTGGGAGCGGCGCGAAATTTCCAGGACAGCTCGCCGTCACTGGCCCGCAGGCAGTAGACCCAGCCGTCCGCTGACCCGAAGATCGCCTGGCCGTTAAAAATCGTGGGAGGTGAATCAACGCGCCCTCCTGCCGTGAAACTCCAGGCTGGCGTGCCACTCTTCTCATCGAGGGCATGGACCGTGTGAGCGTCGATCTGGGCGACGTAGACGAGCCCGTTGGCAACCGCCACGCTACTGAGCCGGCCACCCAGTTCTGTTTCCCACCTCGAGGTTGCAGGGCTGCCGACAGCGGTCTCGGTGAATCCACTTCGTGAATTATCGCCACGGAAGGTTGGCCAGTCGCCAATGCCTGGCGGGATTGCCTTGATGGCTCCGAAAGCAGGTCCTCGTACCAGTCGCTTGTCCCCCTTCGGTGGATCGGTGAGTGCCCGGTTGGGAGAACTGGGTGCCAGCACGTTGAGTCCGTAGAGCTTGGCCTCGGGGTAACAGGCACAATCGTGCGGTGGGGCATAAACCAGGCCGTTGGAGGGCATGATGCCGTAGAGGCAGCCACCGCGGACCCAGTGATGAATGTCCCAGTCCTCGGCCTCCGGGTCCACGAATTCAATCCCGGTCCGCGAGGTAAGCAGGAACTTGTCGGTTGCCTTGGCAATGTAACAGCGGTGATGGAACCAGTAGGTCTCCACGTTGGGTGAGAATTCTGATTTCACCTCGCCCGTTCTCGGATCCCGGCCGGTGAAGATGCCGGAGTCCGCGGTACGGGTGGTTGGAGCAGACCAGACCAGGCCACCGGAAACCATCAGGTCCTCCGGGGACTGGTATCCTGACTGGGCATGGGGGGCGGACCAGAGCAGCTTGCCACTGGTAAGGTCATAGGCACTCATCGTGCGATCTCCCCCGGCGAACAGCACGACATCCTTGTAGAGCAGCATCCGCGGTCCGAAATTAAAGGTCACCGCCTCGCGGCGGCCGGCGGGATCGGAATTCCAGAGTTCCTTGCCGCTCTCCCGATCCAGGCAGACAACGCGGGTTCCGTCGTGATAGAGGACATGGTCGGACTTGGTCGCCAGCGAGAGGGGGGCGACCACCGTCTCTTTTTCCCAGAGTACCTTGCCGCTGTCCGCATGGATCGCCATGAGCACACGTGGCTTGGCATTCCAGTGGATCTCGTTACGCACGCGTGCCTGGTCACCGACGTTGAACTTGGGTTTGAAATCGGTGAGCTGGGGTGGCTCCCTGGTAACGACGGCCAGCAGTGTTCCATCCACGTGGATCACCTCCTCGGTCGTCTTACTCTCCGGGTAGGTTCGAATGGTCTTCCCCGTGGCGGCATCCAGGCAGAGCAGGGGGGCCTCCAGTCCCAGTGTCACGAAGATGCGGTCCCCATCGGCAACCAGCCGGCGAGCCAGCTGCGTCGGTCCGCTCTTGAGCGGAAACAGGTGGTTCTGCCAGTGGTCGATCTGTCTTTTCCAGAGCACGGTGCCGTTAAAGGCATCGCGGGCAATCAGGGCCCACTTGGCCGGGAGCTGGATCGAGATACGGGATCCCTCGTCCATGATGTAAAAGATGCGGCCGCCGGACGAGACCAGGGCACTCATGCTTGCCATCCGGTCGTGATGACGCGACCAGCGGGGGCTGCCGAGCCACTGCAGGTGGCGGGGTGGGCCGACGACGTCGTCGTGCGCGACCGAGTTGCCGCTGGCGTCATGCAGAAAGTGGGTCCAGTCATCGATATTGTCGGGCCGTGGCTTGACCTGCTTCTTCCAGCCCTCTCCTTTCCTGGTCACGGCGACGCCGCCCGGTGTCAGGATCCGGAGGATCTCCTCCTGCTGGATGTCGCTCCCCCTGTCGATCACCAGCAGGTTGACCAGGTTGTCGATGTAGGGAAGCTGCCCGCTGTGGAGCATGTCGATCGCAACCGGCCCATAGACTCCCTGCTGCTTGACCACGCTGCGAGCCGCCTCGAGCTGGTCCTCGGCCAGGGCCAGGCCATGCACCTGGAATTGCTTCCCGCTGCGAAGAGCTGTGGTCAGCGTGCCATCCCCACAGCCGACGTGGACCACGAAGCCTCCCTTGACACCACTCAGCTCGTAAATGGCCGCTGCCTCTTCTTGCGCGGTCTGGGCCATGATCGTGGAGGGAAGGAGCAGGGCTGCCAGCAATGGAAGCGCGAGGAGGTGGTAAGACTTCATGATCTTCTGCCTGTCTGCAAGATAAATGAGGATAAGCAAGGAGTTCCTTTACTTTATCCTATCGCGGGGGCAGGGGGCAGGGTTGGGAAGCCCCTGGAGAAGGTCATTCGCTGCTAGAAGAGCTCGAGGATTGGACGGCCTTCAGCCATCAGGTTGTAGGGGCGGCCCCCCTTGTCGATGGCTGTCAGGTCGTCGATTCCCATCGCATGGTAGACCGTCTTGGCGATGTCCTCCGGCGCCACCGGGAGATCCGCCGGGTAGGCGGCGTGCCGGTCCGAGGTGCCGTAGGCCTGGCCACCACGGATCCCGCCGCCCGCCATCAGCACGGACATGGCATGGGTCCAGTGGTCGCGTCCCTGCCCCTTTTCCCCGCCACTGCGAGGGTCGCCAATCTTCGGCTTGCGGCCCATCTCACTGTTGACCATCACCAGTGTCTGGTCCAGCAGGCCTCGCTCGGACAGGTCATCCAGCAGTGCTGTGAAACAACGGTCCAGCTCCGGCAGCAGGACCTCCTTGAGACAGACAAAGTTGTTCCCGTGGGTGTCCCAGCCGCCCCCGCTCTTGCAGTTCTTGGCCTCCGCCAGCTTCTTGTTTCCCTTCCAGAAGACGCTCACAAAGGGAACCTCGGCTTCCACCAGTCGGCGGGCCATCAGCATGCTCATCCCGTTATGGGTCTTGCCATAACGCTCGAGTACCGAGTCCGGTTCCCCCGAGAGGTCGAAGGCGGACTTGGCCTGGCTGGACCCGAGCAGCGAGAAAGCCTTTTCCTGGAAGGTCTGCAGTGTTCCCACGCCGGCAAACTGGTCAAACTCGCGCTCGGAGCGGTTGAGCTCACCCAGCAGCTCGCGGCGGGCATGCAGCCGGTCGACCGAGACGTCACCCATCAGTTCAATCGCCGGTGCCGCGTATTTCATCGGGTCCTCGGCGTCCCCCAGCACGTAGAGGGGATCGTGTTCCACTCCCAGCCGTGCGGCAAACTGGCCGGGGCGGGTGTACTCGGGGGCACCCGGCTTGCTCGGCAGGGTGATCGACTGGGGCAGGTAAGGATGTGGCGGTGACTTGGCTCCCACCACCGTGCCGATCGCCGGCCAGTCGGTAGGACGTGGTTTACGGGCATTGAGCAGTGCCGGAAAGCTGGGATCCGGGCGGTGGCCGGTCAGGTTGTAGTAATACCCGGCGTGGTGGTCGCCGGTGCCGCGGCGGAAATGTCCCAGGGATCGGATCACGGCCAGCTGATGGGCCCGCTTTGCGAGCATCGGCAGGTGTTCACAGAACTGGAGTCCCGGGGCCGATGTGTCGATCTGCTTGAAGGGCCCGCGGATATTTTCCGGGGCGTTGGGTTTCATGTCCCAGGTATCGATGTGGGAGGCACCGCCACCAAGCCAGATCAGGATGGTGGACCTGGCCTTTCCCGTGGAGCTGGACGGGGCGGCCGTGGCAGGCCGGGAGACGAGTGCCGGCAGGCTCATGCCACAAAATGAAAGTCCCCCGGCGACCAGCAGCGTCCGGCGATCGATCGCGCCGCGAACGGCAGCGTGGGGGTCGGCCCGCTTGTTAGCGAGATCGTGGTTCATGGTTTCCCAGTTGACTAGGCAAGCAGTTCACGAACAACGTTTCCTTCCGGCAGAGCCTCGATCGGTCTGCCATCCTGGGTGGAGGCAACCGATTTCTGTTTCATGCCCAGGGCATGGTAGACCGTGGCCGCAAAATCGGGCACCGAGACAGGACGCTCGGTGACCTCGGCGGCGTGCTTGTCAGTGGCGCCCAACACAACACCGGTTTTGATACCCCCACCGCCGAGCGTGAGACTGAAAGCCTTGTTCCAGTGGTCCCGGCCGGGACCACGGGCATCGGTATTGAGGCGTGGTGTACGGCCAAATTCTCCCGCGGTGATGACCAGCGTGTTTTCCATCATGCCACGGTCGGCAAGGTCGTTCAGCAGTGCCGCGTATCCCTGTTCATAGGCGGGAACCTCGGTGCGGAGGCGCGGGAAAACCTCGGGATGGTGATCCCAGCCATAACGGATGTAACCCTTGATCGTGACAAAGCGGACCCCGGCCTCGACCAGTCGCCGCGCCAGTAGCATGCCCTGGCCCACGCGGTTACGACCATAGCGGTCGCGCGTGGCTTCACTCTCTTTCTGGATATCGAAAGCATCCTTGGCCTTGCCGGAGGTGAGCATCGAGAGAGCCTGTTCGGTAAACTCGTCATGGGTGCGGGCATACGGGAGCGGGTTTTCACGTCGCGACTGGAAACCGTCCACGGCCGCCAGCAGTGCCTGTCGGTCCGAAAGGCGGCCCACGTCGACATCATCCTGTGGGCTAAAGCCCTCGACCCGGAAGCTGCTGCTATTGGGATCACCAACCAGGAAGGGATCATAGTTTCGCCCCAGGTAACCGCCGTGTCCCGGGTTGCCGTAACGGGGGCTGCTGATCGTACCGACCTGGACGAAGGGGGGCGTCTGGCGGGCCTTCTGGCGTTCCTGCTGCCAGGCGAGCATGGCGCCGAAACCAGGAGGACTGAGGTCACTGGTCAGCCTGGTGCCGCTCATCAGGTAATGGTCTGCCCTGCCATGGGTCGGATCCGGCGAGGTCATCGAGCGGATGACGGAAAACTTGTCCGAGCAGGCGGCCATGGTGGGCATTAACTCTCCCAGCTCGAGCCCGGGCGTGCGGGTCTGGATAGGGTTGAGCTCACCGCGGATCTCTGCCGGGGCGTCCGGCTTGAGGTCGTACATGTCGATGTGACTTGGACCCCCCAGCATCCAGACGAGGATGCAGTTCACCTCTTTTCGATCGCCGGCTGCCTGGGCCTGCTGGCTCTCGAGCAGCGATGGCAGGCCGAGTCCGAGTGCGGAGAGCCCCCCCAGCTGGATGAACTGCCGCCGTGAAGGCGGGTTATTTCCGTGCAGGAGCCTGAGCATGGACGCTCTCCGGGGGATCGATTTTCCGCTTCCGTTATCTTACCAGCGCGACAGGCCTCTCTCCAACAGAACGTTTTGCATTGGAAACGATCTCGAATAAATCAGGCCTGCCGCTACAATCAGTCGTTTCTCCCCCCTGCAGGCCTCTTCGATGCATTACCTGGCCCTGAACGTCCTATTCAGTTCCCTCTTTATTCTCGGTATCAAGTGGGCCAAGTCACGTGGGGAAGAGATTATCAATGTTGGCGCCCTGAATTATCTATCGGCGGCGGTGCTCGGAATCGTGATGTTGATACGGACCGGGGAGCCGGTGGACCTGACCGCGGCCCTGCTGGGAGCCGCGAACGGGGGATGTTATTTCATCGCTTTCTTCTTCCTGATCGCGGCGATCAGCTGGAAAGGGGCGACCAACCTGGCGGCTGTCTCCCGGCTCTCGATCCTGATGCCGGTGGCCCTGGGGGTTGCCTGGCTGGGCGAGCGTCCGAACAGCTGGCAGGTGATCGGGATCGTGCTGGCCTGCATGTCCCTGCTGATGATCAGTGGCAGGCGGGGCTCGATCAACGATGCCGAGCAGCCACGAAACAGCGTGCTGGTGATCCTGATGTTCTTCCTGGTCGCCGGCATGGCGAGACTGGCCCAGGAGATCTTCAAGCACTCCTGCCAGCCGGGACTGGAGCCACTCTACCTGGCCAGCGGTTTCAGCGTGGCGGGCCTTGCCTCGCTGGTGGTGCTGGGAGTTCGTCGCAAGCCGATCACGCTCTCGGAGGGAGCGATCGGTGTCGGCCTGGGGATCGCCAATCTCCTGCAGGTCTATTTCGTGCTCAAGGCACTGGAGCTGTTTGACGGGTTTATCGTTTTCCCGGTGACCAGTGCCGCCGGTCTGGCTTTCACCACGCTGGCGGCGGTCACGCTGCTGGGGGAGCGGCCCAGCCGCCTGAGTTACCTGGGGATCGGCGTGGCCAT
>CAYYZW010000108.1:0-3110 GCA_964476375.1 uncultured Pirellulaceae bacterium | reverse complement strand
CGGCTCCCCAGATACCGCGCCTGCGAGACTCCCTGGTTCGCAGCTGGGAGCAGTTTTGCCAGCGGAAGAATGACGGCGACTCCTGATCATCTTCCGCATTCCGCGAACTGAAAAGATGTGGATGTTCCCTGCCATTTATGGCACAACTACGCATATCTAACGCACCTGTTTAGGCTCGTGTTCCAGGGAGAAAAAAATGCACCGTCGTCAATTCATACTCGCTGCCTCCACCACCGCGCTTGTTACCCGTTCGGCACTGCAGGGAAAGGCTCCGGCAAGCGAAAGGATCCAGGTCGGCTGCATGGGGGTGGGGGGCAGAGCCAGTTTCCTGCTGAGGGCGTTTGCCAGCCAAAAAGACGTGGACATTGTCGCCCTGGCCGATATCGATTCCCGGCGACTGCCACAGGCTGCCGAGTCGGTCAAGCAGATCAATGGCCGAACCCCAGCCACCCATGGAGACTTTCGCCATCTTGTGGACCACCCCGGCATCGACGTGCTCGTTGTTGGAACGCCGGATCACTGGCATGCCATACCCACGATCCTCGGCTGCCTGGCAGGCAAGGATGTCTACGTGGAAAAACCGGACGGGCATAACATGGAAGAAGGAAAACGGATGGTCGCGGCCATGAGAAAGAACCGGCGGATCGTCCAGATGGGAACCCAGGCCCGGACCAGCGGCCATTTCCAGCAGGCAATCGATTACATCAAGACCGGAAACCTTGGCAAGGTACTTGTGGCCAAGGCGTGGGAGAGCGCCCGCCAGGGATCTATTGGGAAACCCAAGGATTCCCAGCCACCAGAAGGTGTGGATTACGATATGTGGCTGGGGGCAGCCCCGCTGCGTCCTTTCAACGAGAAGCGATTCCACGGAAACTGGCGATGGTTCTTTGACTACGGCAGCGGCGACCTGGGGAATGATGGCGTTCACCGCATCGATTTTGCCCGCTGGGCGCTGGCGACGGCGGTCGAAGCAGAGGGGGCCACTCTCCCCGCCATGCCAACACGGATCTCCGCCCTGGGAGGCAAATGGTATTTCGATGACGCGCAGGAATGGCCCGATACACTGCAGTGCAATTACGAGTATTCGGGCGGGGACGGAGCACCGGGACGCCTGCTAACCTACGAAATGAAAATCTGGACTCCCTACAGCTATTACGGCGAGGGAGAGGGTGCCATCCTCTATGGCGACCGGGGCTACCTGGTCCTGGGAAATCGCCGCTGGCGAGCCTACCGGGGCCGCGACGAACTAGTCGCCGAGGGGTCAGGAAGTAACGACGGCACGTCGCACGTGAGAAATTTCCTGGACTGCGTCAAGTCCCGAAAGAAACCGAATGCTGACCTGGAAACCGTCGGCCACCCGACATCGATCCTCTGCCATGGCGCCAACGTGGCCTGGAGGCTGGGGCGGCAGGTGGAACTCGACCCAGAGACGGAACTGTTTGTTGGTGATAACGAGGCAAACCAGCTACGGACGCGCCCGGAATACCGCAAGCCATGGCTTCTGCCGGAGGTCTAATCCTGCCGGGTCTGGATAAAGAGCGCCCGCTTTTGTCCCGGCAAGGAATAATCAAAACCACAGCTGACCAGAAATTCATCGCTGGCAGAAATTGCCATCAACTCCAGCACGTTCTCGCGGCGAGCCATGTCAATACAGCACGCCACCAGCTGCGTGCCCACGCCGCGCTGCTGCCAGTCCGAATCGACGGCCAGGCACTGGATTTCTGCGAGCTTGCTCGAATAAATCTCCACGGCGGCAAAGCCGATCACCTGGCCCCCATCCCGCGCCACAAAACCGGTCTGGAGAAGATCCGCAACCTGCTCCCCGGACCTCATCAGCAACAGGTTGTTTTCCATGTAAGGGGCCAGCAGTGCCATCACGGCATCCAGATCCGTGGGGCGGGCCGGTATCACGACACATGTTTTTCCATCCATGTTTGTTGCCCAGCATGCACCGGTGAGTTTCCGACAAGAGTATGTGGTATAAGTGTCGGCAGTTGGATTGTCGGACCGTGAAGAAAACGCGCCCGCCCTGAGTTAGCAGGATCGCCGCGCAAGAGAAAAGCGAGCTAGAATAGACGCGGTCATGAATACACCCCACCAGGCTGCCGAATGGCTTTCCCGTGCCCAGAAGGCAGTTCTTTTCACCGGCGCCGGAATGAGTACCGAGAGTGGTATTCCCGACTTCCGTTCCCCGGGTGGGATCTGGGCAACGTCCCAGCCGGTTTATTTTGATGATTTCGTCGCGAGCGAGCAGGCCCGTTATGAATACTGGCGGCAGAAATCCCAGGCGCACAGGGATTTTTCCGGTAGCGAACCCAACCAGGGACACGAGGTGATCGGCCAATGGGAAAAGAAGGGGATGATCCACCGGGTGATCACGCAGAACATTGATGGCCTTCACCAGATGGCCGGCTGCCAGGATGTGGTGGAACTGCATGGAACGGCCCGGCAGGTGCGCTGCCTGGACTGTGGATACAGTGAAGAGGCCGGGAGGCCCGTGAGCGAGTTCCTGGAGACCGACGAGGTACCATGCTGCCCCAGGTGACAGGGCATCACCAAGCACGCCACTATTTCTTTTGGCCAACAGCTCGATGCCACGGTGCTCCAGACCGCCTGCCGGCTGGCAGAAGAGACCGACCTCTTGCTGGTGATGGGATCCTCCCTCGTGGTGGAACCGGCCGCCAGCCTGCCCACCATCGCCCAGCGACATGGTGCCCGGGTGGTGATCATCAACCGCGATGCAACGGACAAGGATCACGTCGCGGACCTGCTGCTGAGGGGAGAAATTGGAGAGACCCTCGCGCGGATGGATGCCTTGATCTCGGGCAGGTGAGATGCCCGCTTTAGATGTCATCAAAACGGATGTCGAGAATCTCGAACTTGAGCGTCCCCTCGGGCACCTCAATGGAGACCTTGTCACCCTTCTTTTTCCCCACCAGGCCCTGCCCAATCGGGCTTGTGATCAGGTACTTTCCGGCGTCGTAATCCTCATCGCCGGAACCGACCAGCGTGATTTCTTCCTCATCGCCATAGTCCAGATCCTTGAGCTGAACCGTCGCGCCAAAGACAACCTCGTCGTCGGGCAGCTTGGAAGCATCCATGATCGTGGC
>CAYYZW010000107.1:0-4139 GCA_964476375.1 uncultured Pirellulaceae bacterium | reverse complement strand
AGGGTGGAAGCAAAAGGGGGGGGCATTGGGCTATACTCCGGGTTGCTTGCAGAGATGGACCTGGCCGGGAGGATGAAATATGCGGAGTGCGGTGCTGACATTTCTGGGGTGTCTTGTGACGTCGGGCATGGCGGTGACGGCAGCCGAAGAGGCTCCAAATATTGTCATGATCATGTGTGACGATATGGGATACGAGGGCGTATCGGCATACGGCTCCCCCACCTATAAAACGCCCCAGCTCAATCGCCTTGCAGCGGGCGGCATGCTCTTTCACCACTGCTACTCCACACCCATCTGTACACCGTCGCGGGTCCAGCTGATGACCGGGAAATACAACTTTCGTAATTACACCCGTTTTGGCGAACTCGATACGAGGCAGGTGACGTTTGGGAATATCCTCCAAAAGGCCGGCTACAAGACGGCGATTGCCGGCAAGTGGCAACTGGGGGGAGGGGGGGACACGGTGCGGGCGTTCGGTTTCGACGAGTACTGTCTCTGGAACATCGAGGGACGAGAATCGCGTTACTGGGAGCCACGGATCCTCCAGAATGATGTGCTGCGGAACGATGTTGGAAAACGATTCGGCCCGGATGTCGCGTGTGATTTTCTGGTGGACTTTATCCAGAAAACGCACGATCAACCGTTTTTTATTTACTATCCGATGATGCTTCCGCACTGGCCATTTGTTCCCACCCCCGACAGCACACCGGGTGGCAGCCGTGAACCGCTGGGGAAATATGACGGAAAGAAGGGCGGGGAAGAATACTTTCCGGACATGGTGGCCTACGTGGACAAGCTGGTCGGCCGCATTGACAGGACGCTGCAGGAGGTTGGCGTCCGCGACAATACCCTCCTGCTGTTCACCTGCGATAACGGCTGTGCCACGAATATCCGATCCAAGATGGGCAACCGGGTGATCAAGGGTGGCAAGGCCAGCCTCCCGGACAACGGCACCCACGTGGCCCTTGTGGCAAGCTGGCCGGATGTGATTCAACCGAAGCAGGTGACCGAGGCGCTGGTCGACTTCACCGATTTTGTTCCCACGCTTGCCGAGGCGGGCAGGACCGAACTGCCGGACGGGTTTATTACGGACGGCCATAGTTTCATTGATGTTCTGCGGGGGGAGAGCGGTGGGCAACGTGAATGGGTCTTCTGCCATTACTCGCGTAACGGGATCCCCGTGAAGCCGGCGGGCCAGGAGAAGGTCAAGCAAGCGCTGGAGAAACAGGCCAAGGCGAAAGCGGCAAAGACGATGGGCCGGTTCGCACGGACGGCGCGGTACAAGCTTTATGAGGACGGACGGTTCTACAATATCAAAAACGATGTACTGGAAGTCCGGCCGATCGCAGTCGGGAAGGGGTCGACGGCGGCAGAAGCTGCCAGGCGGCAACTCCAGTCGATCCATGACCAGATGCCGCCATGGCAGCCATTTCTGCCGTCGGAATAAGCGGGTGGGAGACCGTGTTTTCCATCTGCCGGCCGTAGTAGAACATGTCGCTCGACGAGAATCAACGGTCTTGTTGGTGATCTGCCCGATTCGGAATGGCGGGTCCAGGTGTGGCACAAGAAAAGAGAATGGCCCTACAATGACGATGAATCGTTGTCGCCAACAGGGTGTAGAATGCACACGCTCGAAAACCCCTTGATTACCCTTCACGACGCCCGCGGGCAGATCGTTTTTGCCCAGCCCCTGCTCCACCATGATCCCTCGCAGGTCCTTTTCACCAAGGCCTGGGACTGGGTGAAAGATGAAGCAGAGAAAGAGAAGATCCGGGCGGCCTACCAGCAGGTCCTGTTTGACGGGAAGGAGGTCGTTCTCCGGATTGAGATCTGCATGAAGAATGGAGAGGTGGTTCCTTATGAATGCCGGGCGACTCCCGTGGAGACAAACGAGGTGGTGATGATTGTCTCCTCGATCGCTGTCACCGATGGGTCCAGGGGGAACCTCACCGAACGTGAAAGCGAGTGCCTCCGGTACCTGGTGACGGGGGACAACACGAAGAAGATTGCCAGGCAGATGGGGGTCAAGGTGACCACGGTCAATACCTACAAGCAGCGTCTCAAGGGGAAGCTGGGTGTGGATTCACTGGCGGGCCTGATCGCCTACGGATGTCGGCACCTGGCATGAACCAGTGGTGGGTTATTTCAGCGCTGGGCCGCCCAGCCAGCGGATCGCATTTTCGATGACCTTCAGAGCTGCCTGCTGCTTGTATACCGGGTAGGTTTCGTGGCCAGGCCGGAAGTAGAAGACCTTTCCCTCGCCCAGGTTCCAGACGCAACCGCTGCGGAACCAGTCACCGGTTGGCCAGCGTTCTTCAAAGACAACCTCGTCCGGCTCGGGGACATGGTGAGCTTCGTCATACATTTCTGTGCCCGGAAGTGAAAAGGTCTCGGGCAATCCCCTCGAGATAGGATGGTCAGGAATCAGGCGACGCAGGTAACTTGGCTTTCCGTCAGGCCGGTAAGCGGGGAAGCAGCAATAGGGCAGGTGGATGGTCACTCGGGTCACATTGTCAGGGAATTTCCTGGCGGTGAATCGTGGCGTGATGGGAGCGTCGCGACCGGGGACCGTGTACCGCTTGGGCGGGGCAACCTCGAGGAATTCGATCTTTTCTCCGGGCCGTGCTGGAAACGTCCGCCGGGCGTCCATGCGCGTCCGCTCGTTCATGGCTTCAACAAACGGGGTGGACCAGTGGGCCGAGTGCAGGGCGATAAGGGAAAGTTGTCCCCGCTTGATCCTCTCCACGATCTGTTTCCCTTCCTCCGGCGTGATCTCTGCCTGGCGGACATGTCCCCACCAGACGAGGACCTGGCAGCTGTCAAGCACGTTGTCCGCGATCCCCTTGCCCGGGGCGGAGAGATTGGTCGAACGGACATTGAGTCCGGATTGCTTGGAGAGATAACTGGCGATCTCGTTTCCAAGGAAATTGTCATACGCCTCTTTTTGACGGGGTTGTTGCTCATCCCAGACAACAACGTTGATCGGCTCGGCCGCCGGAGAGGGGGCAGGGCAGCATGCCAGGACGAGGAGTATCGCCGGGAGTGGGGATTTCATGAGAGACGGTCCTGGGGCCACGGGGAAAAAAGGCATTAACGTGCCTTTGGACGGGTGCCAAGGTTCAGTAGCACGTAAGTACCGGATTTGCCGGCAACCGCAATATCGGTTCTCTTGTCACCATTCAGGTCCGCAGTCCGGATTTGCAGGCCCGTGCCGACATGGCCCTCGTCAATCACGTGACGATGGAAAACGGGTTTGTCGGGATTCCATGTCCAGTAATACAGGCAGGCCGGTTCCTTTCCGCCGGGGTCGCCACCGTTATGGGCAAAAACCCTTTTGCCGGTGATTAATTCAGGACGTCCATCACCAGTCAGGTCGGCCAGGTGCAGGCAATGCGGTTGCGAGAAACGATCGTCAATCAGGTGTTTTTTCCATTGCAGGGTACCATCGGCGCCAGGTGGGAGTTGTTCCCACCAGTGAAGTCCGAAACCATGGGCGACCCCCACGATCAAGTCATTCCGGCCATCCGCGTTGACATCATGGACCAGCATCGGGCAGCTGGCATGCAGGTTCCAGTCGGGGTGAAATTTCCAGTTATTCTCCAGTGGATTCTCCCTGGGCCCCTCGTACCATCCCTGGCCGAGAAGCAGGTCAAGCCGACCGTCGTTATTCAGATCGCCGACGGCAATCCCATGACCATTTCCCTTGCTCCCGATCACGCAGCGTTTCATCGTGTGGGTTTTTTCTTTTTGACTGACGGTTTTCTCCCCGTCACCCTGTCGGTCCACGTCCCGCATCTCCGTGGTCAACTTCCATACGACCATGGGAACGTCTTTCTTCCAGGAGTTCACAATCCATTCCGGCACGCCGTCGCCATCGAGGTCCTGGAAGAGCTGGGACTCGTTGCTGGTGTCCTTCGTGTCCACGAGTAAACGCTTTTCCCAGAGGTGCCCTCGCGCCAGGCCATCTTTTCCGGGGTTGCGATACCAGAAGACCTCGGTCGGAAGGAAAGAACCGGCGATCAGGTCCGTTAGGCCATCGCCGTCGACATCAAAGGCATAGTCGCCATTGCTTTCCGCGTAGCCGTTCCAGTCAGCGACGGTGCGGAGTGGACGGGGCGTGTAGTCGGGTCCTGCATACC
>CAYYZW010000106.1:0-23473 GCA_964476375.1 uncultured Pirellulaceae bacterium | reverse complement strand
AGCAACCGCTGGTGCTTGGCACCCTGCTCATCACTATCGTCCAGCAGGACGCCCTGAACATTGATCTGGTAGCTGACCTTGAGCTCCCCACCTTCCCCTGGCAACCAGACCGCTCCTCCGGACGCGGCCAGCGCCGAGACGATCCGCTGCATGAAGGCGGCGTAGAACTCCTCTTCCGCCAGGTCGCTCTTGACCAGCTGTGCGATTTCACCGACCAGCGCACGAATCTGCTGCTTCGTCTGCTCAATCGCCTCGTGATTGACCGCTTGTTGTTCAGATGACATGGGCACAAACCAGTAGTTTTCAAGGATGCCGGCATGGTGCGGCATCCGGCGCCGGAACCCCTATGCGACATGCTGGGTTTTTCCCAACGCAGCATGTCCTTTCGGCCCGCAATCCACGTACGACAGCCCTTCTTCGTGGGGAATAGTACACGGCCGACCAACCTTGAGCAACACGAATGCCTGCCCGGACGCATGGCTATTCAGCTGTATCAAGATATGGATCCTGGCCCAGCTCTTTCTGCAGCTTCTTGCGTTCCCGTTCGTGGTGCAGAAGGACATTACGATCCTGAAAGTGCTTGCGTTCCACTTTCTGCTGGGCCCGCCGCAGAACAGAGCGAAAGTTCCCCAGTTCTCCACCCATGTCCGATGTCTGTTGCTGGAGACGCTGCGCCCGGTCCGGCCCGAAACCCTCCTGGAGAATCTCATCCTCCACTGCCATGAACTGCCGGTAGCTCCCCGGATCCCCCTGCCTGCCACAGCGACCAATCAACTGCCTGTCAATACGGGCCGACTCATGCAACTCCGTGCAGATCACGTGCAAGCCACCTTTCTCGGCAATCCCCTCCTGGAGCTTGATGTCGGTTCCACGTCCCGCCATGTTGGTGGCCACGGTGACTTTCCCATGCTGTCCCGCCGCGGCAACAATATCGGCCTCGTGTTCGATCTCGCGGGCGTTGAGCACCTCATGAGGAATCCCTGCCTCGTCAAGCAGGGCTGAGAGTCGCTCTGACTTTTCGATCGTCCGGGTACCAATCAGGACCGGGCGACCCTCCATGTGAAGCTCTTTCACCTCCTCGGTAATTGCCTCGAGCTTCTGGTCGGTCGTGGCATAGACCCTGGCTGCCAGACGGGACCGGTTCCGCGGACGGTTGGTTGGTATCTGGTAAACACGGTGTCGGTAGATCTTTCGGAATTCCTTGGCCGCTGTACGGGCCGTCCCGGTCATCCCGGCCAGGTGTTCATAACGCAGGAAAAGATCCTGGACCGTGATCCGGGCGGCCTGTCCGGTCGGGACCGTGATCTCCACCTCCTGCTTTGCCTCGATCGCCTGGTGGATACCGTCCCGCCACTTGCGACCTTCCGCCATGCGGCCGGTATACTCGTCGACAATCACGATCTCCCCGTCCCGAACCACGTACTGCTGATCAAGATGAAAGTCCCGCTTTACCTTGATTGCCCGCTCGGTGTACTCGTACTGGTCCACAAGGCCGACCTCCGACACCAGTTCATCCTGGGGCAGGGCCCGCATGCGATGTCGCCCCTCGTAGGTCAGCTCGACCTTCCGTTTTTCGTGGTCATATTCAAAATCAACATCCTCCTCGAACGCGGCGGCGTGCCTGGCAGCCCACTGGTAGGTCACGATCATCTGTTCCCGCGCCTCTTCTCCCAGCGAACCGATAATCAACGGAGTGCGGGCCTCGTCAATCAGGATACTGTCCGCCTCGTCAACAAGGGCAAAATAGGCCCCCCGCTGGACCGGCTTATCGCCCGATTCATCCCACCGCTGCGAACTCCCTTCACCAAGAAAATCATCCATCTCCCTGCCGAGCCGACGCAACAGGAGCCGGTCACGGAGGAAATCAAAACCGAATTCCTTTGCCGTGCCATAGGTAATGTCGCAATCATAGGCTCGCCGCCGTGCCTCGGGCGTATCCTGGCTTAGCACCACACCGGCAGAAAGACCCAGCTTCTCATAGACCGGCCCCATCTCCTCGGTATCCCGTTCGGCCAGGTAGTCGTTGACGGTCGCCAGGTGAACGCCCCGTCCCATCAGGGCCCGCAGGTAGACAGGGAGTGTCGCCGTCAGCGTCTTCCCCTCTCCGGTGTCCATTTCCGCGATCGCTCCATGAAACAGGGCGATACCACCGATCAGCTGCACATCGAAGTGCCGCAGCCCGATCGTCCGGCGAGCCGTTTCCCGGACGAGGCCGAATGCTTCCGGGAGCAGGGCAGAAAGGGATTCCCCGCTGCGAGCCCGGAATCGTAGCGAGAGGCTTTCCTTGCGAAGCTGGCGGTCATCCAGTTTCTTGTAGCCTTCCTCGTAGCTGCCTATCAGCGGAACCAGCCCATTCCACTGGGCCATCCGGCGGCCTGCCGGACCGCCGACCACCGAGGCGATCCTGTCGCCGATTCCCTGCGAGACTACTCGATCCACACTCATCACAACTCTCACAGCCGGAAGGCTGTGCTCATGCCCCGGGCTCTCGCCCCTGATGCGATCCGTCGCTCGACCATTCTAACCACGTCCGGCCAACCAGGTCATCCGCGATTATGTCTTCCAGCTGGCTGTCCAGGGCACACGGAGGGTCTTTTCTCGTCCTCTCCGACCGCTTGTCCATCCCCCCCTCCTCTCCCGATCTCGACCAGGGCAGGGCATCGGACAGCCCGAGTTCCGCCCATGCTCGCTCGACGGGATCGGCGGTGTCCGCCTCCGCATCGAGTTCCACAAGCGGTGGCTCTCCCTCAGCCGCCACGGCCAGGGAATAAAGATCCAGCGGGAACAATGCCTCCGCCGCCCCCCCTGCGAGCTGATCATTGAGCTGGGTAATCACTTCCAACGCGTCGATGGGACTTACCGAACCATCCCCGTTCACATCCAGGTAAGGGGGGGGCTGAAGTCCCCCTGTCGGTTCTGACAGCGTGCGTGCCCCGAGGGTATTCAGGTCGTTGATCACAAGCAGGGCATCGAGCGGCACGAGATGGCCATCCATGTTGACATCATGCGGCCTGACCACATTGTGCCAGCCGGGAGGTGCGGCCCCAAAGGAAAGCTGGGCCGGTAGCTGCCCCTCGCTCAGGGTCACCTGGCGCGTCGCGCTGGACGGTTCGGTCGCCTGCCAGGCTGGCGGAACAACCACCTGAACGCGATAATTCCCCGGCTCCAGCTCATCCAGCCAGAATGCCCCGGCAGCATCCGTGGTCGTTTCCGAGATCGCCCCGACACGCACATGGTCGAGGTGGATCTCGCTGCCGTAATGGGCCCCGGCCACGGCATAAGCGATATCTCCCTGGGGGCGGGCAAGCTGCATCGTCTCCACGTCCCCGTCAGCAAGCGGCTCGGTCGTGTAACGTGCCAGGAGCGTGGCCGCCGCGTCGTAGATCTCCAGGCTGCCGTAATCCACGCCACCATTCCCGATCGCATCGATCCGGACCGCCGTGGCTGGCTCGTCAAAATCGATTCGCAGACGGCGGCTGGTACCGTTCCAGGTCGTCCCCACTGCCGCCAGGGACGAGTTATGATTGGCGAACACCCGGCCCCAGGTCGAGGCCTGGCTGGTCACACGAGAATAGACCGTGTCATTGGTGGTCCCCCCGCCCACCGCGCTCATCGCGAGCCCGGCATAGGCCAGGTTGAGCGAGGCTGCATCATTGAAATCATCCGGTTCTGCCATCGTCCAGAGCTCCAGCGGCTGTCCCCCGGAGTCCACGATCTGGAGTGTCCATCCCGCCAGGCCGACTTCTCCCGCCTGCCAGGCCCCATCCTCGTCGCCATCCCCAAACAGGTAACCCGCCACACCGGCCCGCTGGGTTACCCTGCGGCCCCCTGTGGTACCGATGAGGCTATTGGAAGTGGCCACCAGCTGGCCTGTCCCCTCATCCACCGCGACCGTTCGCACCTCGACATCGTGGTTTCCTGCCGGGACGTCAAATTGCACATCCACGGCGGCCACCGGATCTCCTGCCATGGCAATCTCCTGCCAGTCGCCGCCGTCCACCCGGTACTGCAGCAGGTCCACCGTGTTGATAGTGATATCTGACTGGAAGCCACTGGGATTGATGTTGGGAAGTGCCTGGACTCGCGACACCCCCTGGAAATGATATTTCCCGGAGGCCGAATCGAGGAATCCACTTCCTTCAAGCAGCAGGGGGATATCCAGGACATCGAAAACACCGTCCTGATCGGAGTCCTTCCAGCCGATCATCTCCAGCGAGGAGGGAGAGCTGGTATGATTCGCAAAAGCACTGTTCAACAGGCTGCCCGACGCCATGATACTCTCGACCTGGCTGAAACCCGCCGCCGGGTTGTCGGCAGCATTCAGGTTCTGCGTGTTGTAATAGCCCCGGCGATCCAGGTACGAGCCGCCCCCGCTGTACTCATCACGTGCCCAGAACATGTGGGCCGCCTCGTGCGTCGCCGTGGAGACGGGCCGTCCGGCCGGCATGATAAAATAACGACCACCGGCAAAGGCAAAGGCGCGGCGGAAGGATCCCCCGGCAGCAAACTGGCCATCGCTGTCGTTCTCGTCATTGACCACGAAAATCGTGAATCCCCAGTCCGCATCGATCGCCGCCCGCTGCTGGTGATTAAAGAGCCGCATGTCGGTGCTGATGTTTTCCGAACTGTTACTGCCGGCGTGGTCGAGAAAATCATCCACCCAGATCGTGTAGTCATTGGAGATGTGGGAGATCGGTTCGATGTCGGTGGGGACGGGGTTATCGGCATACTGCTCGTCAATATGAAAACGCAGCGAATGAATACTACTCTGGGTTTCCAGTGTCTCTTCCCACCAGTCGAGCGACTCGCGGATCTTGGTCTTGACCGAATCGATCGAATCGCTGGTCCAGTCCTCGGTACTTTCGGCACCGGTCGACTCGAGCAGCACCAGCGAGACAGCCACGTCCCCAAGCATGTACTCACCCGTGTCCTGGGGCAGGGCACCGAGGGGGACGCCCGCAAGCAGCATCCGCGGCTCCAGTAGCTCCAGCCCAAGGGGACGGTGGAGGCCAGGACGACCCGATACCGGCCTGTTTTCCAGGTGGCGCTTTCGCATGCTCTTTTTCTTCTCGGCCAGGTTGCCCCGTGGCGACAGACGCAGATCGCCTAGTTGGATCCTACGCCTGGAAGAGAATAGCGACAAGCAAATGGTTAGGACAATGGAGATTCTCTCTCCCCGGGGATCCTACCACAGATCACGAACCGTTTTTTGCGGATCTTCAGACCTGGCCTGGACTCCCCGGCTCCCATGCCCCTGGACTAGAACCGCAAACGGGCGAAGTACTCGTCATGGGCATCCGACTCGCGGACATCACTGAGATCCTCACCGATCAACTGCAGGACATCGTCCAGCTCATCCCTGTCGGCCCCGGCCAGTGGCTGCGCGGTAGCGGAAAGTGACGGGGCGGCCCGCCAGGAATCAACATCCATCTTCGCCGCTGCATCACTCGCGGGCATCACCAGCGAGGACTCTCGACGCGGGATAAAGTCACTCAGCCGTGGGATAAAGCTTGCCTCGGCCATCACCAGGTGCTCACTGGTGAGAGTGCTGGCAAGCGGGGCCGCCAGTCCTGCAGGCTCTCCCTCGCCTTCCCCTTCTCCCTCGCCGGAGGACTGGCTGTTGAGCTCATCGATTACCAGCAGGGCGTCCAGCGGACTGAGGTGCCCATCGCCGTTGACATCCAGGAATGGAGGTGGCGAGAAATCAACCGTCGGCGGCACCGGCAGCAGGCCTGCCTTTCCATCGTTGAGGGCCGTGATGATCTGCAGGGCGTCAATCGGGGAGACATGGGTGTCGTTATTGACATCCAGCGGGCGAGAATTATTTCGCCATGGATTCCCACCGATCGTCACCTGGTAATCTTCCACCTCGCCGTCAATAGCCGGACCATCGGGGCTTGGTGTCCCCACACTGCTAAAGCGGAAGCGAGCGATGGTACTGCCAACCAAAGCCGTGTTGGGAATCGAGAATGTAATCTGGTTGTCTCCCGCGGTCACCGACTGGCTGATCACGCGCTCGCCAAGACTCCAGTCCCCGTCATGGTCAAAATCGATCCAGGCATCCAGGGCCCCCGCCCGGTCGGCGGTCACGCCACTGGCCGTGACGGTCACCTGGGTTTCAAAGCCTGCTGCCAGACCGGTGGTGAAAACCACGCCGTCATCGGTATCACCGGTCGCATCGCTATTCGCCCTGGCGTCCGTCTCTACATCGACGCCCGCTCCCAGGTGGTAGCCATCGATCACCACGTGTGTTGCGCCGTTATTATCCCTCGTGGAAGCATAGGGCGGATCCGGTGCATCCCCGTAGTCCAGTCCAGAGCTGAGAACGATCGTCAGAACGGTACTGCTTCCGTCATCCAGTTCACCATTCCCATTCAGATCCTCACCTGGATCGAGTGTGCCATTTCCGTTGGCATCCTCATCCACCTGGTTGGGCTGGAGTGGGTTCCCGGCAAGGTCAAGAATGCCACTGACATTGTTTCCGGCTGTACTACCAATGGTGCCAGCTCCCCTGACAACAACACTGTCAATCCGTGCCTGAGCAGTCACTCCCTCAAGGTCACTCCCATTAATCGCGGTGGCAATCGACTGGGACATGTCTCCCTTGTCGAACGATTCATCCGGAATAAAGGGAACCGCGACTGCCGCATCCAGGCCGGGGGTGCCAACCTGGACGAGGACCGAATTATCCAGGTCCAGGACATGGCTACCATCGCCGCCCAGTTCCACAAGCCCGTTGCCTGCATTCGTTGGCTCCAGCCCGTCAATCTTTCCGTCAGCGACTGCCACCTGGAGTACCGAGACCAGCTCGTTGGCAACGCCATCAATCGTGCCGGTGTCATCAAAGCGGACAACCACGTTTCCTGCGGTCGCATCCTGGTCGTCATCGAACTCGACCGTAATGGTTTTACCCCCACCGTCAATCGTGAACGTCGCACCGTCGACCAGTCCGTCCGGGGCGCCTGCCTGCGACGGAATTCGAACGCCAAAACCAGGACGCACACCTGGTTCACCAACGATCAACAGGCTGGAATCGGTGGTATCGAGCTGCGTGGCCCCTGTTCCAACGAGATGGACAAGACCGTTCCCGTAATGAGTTGACGAAAGACCAAGGCTGGCATTGCCGATGGCGGTCGAAATCGCATCCGCCAATTCCTCATGCGTGGTAGCTGGCGTAAATGCAATCCCTGATCCACTCAGACCCACCGTTCCATCGCTGTCAAATTCGAAGGTCACAACCGTGCTTCCATTGTCCACTGCCAGCAGGTCACCATCGGTGGCGCTGGCCGGCACCCCGGCCTGGTCAATCGTGGTGCTACTCGTATCAAGCACGTGGATCTCACCGGTCCCAACATGCACCCGTGCGTTACCGTCCTCATCCGCTGCCAGCTTGACAGGAGAGAGTCCGATTTCGGCATCGGTCAGCGAGGTGACAATCGATGTCGCAACCGTGTCGGCCAAACTGGTAATCGTGTAGGGAACGGCGAAGTTGCCCTGCTCGATCACCCCGTTCCGATCCAGCTCGAAAGTGTAATCATTGCCCACATCATCACTGATAACGAAGGTCTCCCCGTCGGAGATATCCGCCCCACCGTTCTCCGGCACGGCAAGGGTATACCCCTGCTGAACCTGTATGACAGAACCACTGTCATATTCGAATTGGACGGTCAGTCCATCCTGATCGCTCACCTGGAAGGTGTCCCCATCATTGACCAGGGATCCATCCTCCGGCTCGATCACAAAACCACCAACATTGGCCAGTTCAACCCGGTAGGTGCGGTCCTGCTGGAAGGCACCGGCGAGGGCAGTCAGCCGGATCACATCATTGGTCGAATTGTAACTGAACAGGTAGTCCAGCCCCTCTTCCAATCGCTGATCATCCTGGAAGAGCTTGATCGCGTCCTTTTTCACCGTGCTGTCATCAATACCAATCCCGTCACCTGGATCGATCGGTACGACGCCATCAACGAGCAGAATCTCGAAAATTTCCGTTGACAGGCGGCGAATCTCCACAAACGACGCTCGCCCGTCCTTATCGATATCCGGATCCGTGTTTTCTCCGCTGTAGACCAGGTCTTCTGGGACAACCATGATGGCCGATGGACCGGAGAAATCGGAACGGTCGATCGCTCCACGATCCTTGAAAACGTTCTGTCCCAGCCCGGATGGCGTTGCCACGTCGGGGTCATCCACCCGTTCCTGTCCCACACCATCAAGCTCCGGGGCCAGGATCGGCGAGGGAGCAATCCCCAGCGGCGCCTTCACCGTGGTCAGGGAGGCGCGGTCCGCGAGCGAGTTGATCGAGCTGTCAATTGCCTTGGAATTCGCGGCAGGGTAGAAGTTGTTAAAGTCCCGTTTGACAAATAGCGGCTCCACGTCGAGCACATCATTCTGGTTCAGATCTTCACCCGGATCGAGTCTGCCGTTTCGATTCGCATCCTCGTCAGCCAGGACGATCGGGAAATCACCGCCCAGGATTTCTGGAGGGGTGGCGAACTGCACGGTATTGCCCGCGTAGAGCGTACCACCCAGCACCGTGTTTGCCCCGGAACTGGCATCGATGCTGATCCCGGTCTCCAGGTTGGCAACGATGTTATTGAGAATCGTGGGACCGGCATTATCGACCACGGTGATTCCCACGTCATTACTTGGGAACACACTCAGGTCACCAACAATCGTGTTGTTCACAATCCGCCCAAAGGGAACGGCCGCGATCGGGCTGACATCACCCTGGAAGAGGATCCCTCCCTCGCCATTGGATGCCAGTACATTGTTCGTGATCGTCACACCCTGGACCAGCTTGGCCGTATTGAGTTCCAGCAGCGATCGGGTCGGCCCCTGGTGCAGGTTGTTGTCAGTCGGAATACCTCCATGAAGCTGGGGATCGGCCGAGGAATCAACGATGATTCCGAATCCCTCGGATTCGAAGATGCGGTTTGAATGGATCAGCACCTGTCCCTGTTCACGATGCCGGTTCTGGTCACCAATCAAGTCAAACTGTTCACCAGCAATCCTGGTCGATCGCGTCGAGGTTCCTCGTTCTGCGCGGAGGCTGTCCGCTCCCATGAAGACCGCGCTATCAATTGCATCCGCACCACGATCAGCAAGGGCCACCTTGATCGTGTGGGTTCCCGTTCCCAGGCCCAACGCCTCGCCAGAAAGGACCGAGGTAAATCCATCATAACCCAGCTCGGTGAGGAACTGGCCGCCGTCATCCAGGTCATTGTTCACGAAGTACTGTGGGTTGTTCGCACCGGTTCCAAGTGGGTTGCCTCCATTGACCGCATTGCTCGAAACAGGTTCCCCTGTCCCCGGTACCAGCGCGATATTGATGCCATTGACAAAGATCGCAAAAACGTCATTCAGCGGATCTCCAACACGCTCGTTGTATTCTTCCGAGGCAAAAACAAAATCAAAGAAGATGTCGCCGGTATCGGTTTCCAACTGGAATTCCAGGCTGGAACTGTCCACCGTGCTGGTGATAAATTCTGCATCCAGGCTCGCATCTCCCAGTCCGGAGGCACTCCCGGATGCTCCGTCCGCAGCGTTTGGCCCTTCCGAATTTTTCACGTTTCCGGTGGAGAGAACAATCCCGCCATCAAGCCCGATCGTCGACAGGCCTCCCCTGAAAATACCGGAAGAGAAGTCACCGCCCACGCGTGTCGCTTCACCGATCGGTGTGATTCCACTTCCAACCAGCGTATCCCTCAGCAGATTGCCATCGGTCGTTACGTCGATGACTTCCATCTTCTGGTCGTCCAGCACATTCTGACCGCCTGGAAGATGGCTCACGTTGCCGAACAGGTCCACCCGGTTATCCCCCGAATTACCCACCACGGTCCCGTCCGAGGAGGCAGCGCGGATATCCAGGATCGATTGCACTGCATCGCTATTCACCGCATCCCGAATACGCTGGGCAATCAGGGCACTACTGTCATCCGGATCGAAGGATATCTCCACAACCCCCTGCTCAACCCCGTCGCCAAGGCTGTCTTCGTCATACTCGAACACGAGTGAATGCAGGCCGTCGAAAAGGGTAAAGGACTGACCGTCGGCAATGTCATATCCCTCCGGTGCGATAAGCGTGGTCTGCTCGGAAAGACGAGCGTTCGTATCCAGCGTCGTGGTCAGGAACGGGGTACGTACGGTCCCCTCGGGAAGGCGTGCATCCAACGACGGATCCACATCGATGTAGCTGGTCGAATTGCGGATCTCCAGCTGGTAGGGCCCCTCGGTTATCTGGTTGGGCTCGGGCCGTGGATTCTGGATAAAGTTGGTATTCACCCCGGCCCCGGTTACCATCTCACCACGTTCGGCAAAACCGATAATGATGTCATCGATGTAGACACCCTCCACGGTATTGTTCTGGCCGCGCTCGTTACTGTTAAAATCGCCGAACACATCACCCGGCATCTGGAACGTCAGACCGAGCGGACCCGCATCCACCACACTATGGCCGATCACACGGACGACCTGGTCGTGCCCCTTGATCACATCCAGGTTGTCCCCCGCATAGGCGCCTGCCAGTGACCGACGCACGGCGTCCGCCACGGCATCCTGGTTCATTCCGCCATGCAGGGTGATGGCAAAGTCCCCGCTCACACCCGGCTGCCCGTCGATCGTCAGGCCCGACGTTTCTGTCACGTCCACGGCGCCCGGCAGCTGCACCCGGTGATTGGAACGCTGGACATATCCGCCCGATGTCTGGACCTGGATTTCCACGTCATAGGAACCGGTACTCCCCTCGACCCCACTCTCCACAAGATTGGGGTCGTAGGCCGTATTTCCTGCGCCACTGATACCGATGTAATAGGTTCCATCCAGCGGTGCAGAAAACTCCAGGTAAGAATCGGTACCAGGCTGTTCTCCCGGTGCCGAGGCGGCATTGTTACTCGCCAGCACTTGCCCGCTGCTGTCAAAGATCCGCACAAAGGAGTTCAACAATTCCACGTTGTTACTGTAGTCCTCGCTGTCGATATCGACCGTGATCCTGGTATCGGTTGCCAGGTCGATCGAGAGCAGATCGACATCCGCATCGGGGAGCGTGACGAGGTTCGGGTTATCCCCTATTTCACCACCGCTGGCAATGAAACGGCCCGACAGGCCATTGAGATTGATCGGAATCGCATTGGCCAGGACATCGTTCGGCTCACTGGTACCGTTAATCGTCCCATTCTGGACCGGGGCCTGGACTCCGGCCAGGATCGCCGTCTGCATCGCGCGGGCAATTTCTGCCGCGGACATCGTTGCCCCGAATGGAATGGTATTTGCCGCACTGCTGCTACCATTACTATCGAACTCGAAATCGGCGACGATGCCGGAACCATAATCGACGGTGAAATGATCTCCATCGGTAATTCCTGCCCCACTCGGTGCCACCAGCGTGTAGCCAAGATCAATCTCGAAGGTCTCCAGGTTCGAGAGGTCATCACTACCAAGCGACAGGCGTTCACTGGCGTCATCGACAATATCATTATTGTCATCATCCACACCCGCCAGGCCCCAGCGCCCGTCGGGGCCGGCGTTACCGATCGTGATCACCTGGCCATCGCGAAGGTCACGGGCCGGAATCGTACGGAGCTCTTCGCCCACCGTGTGCTGGTGTCCGGTATTCATCTCCCCGGCCGTGCTGAAATCGAACCGCAGGCGAAGATTTGCATGGCCGGCATAGGAGGAGAGGTCGGCTCGCACCTGCCGCCACTGGTCGACCCCGTCAAAGGCCTGCTGCACCTTGGCCGGCTCCAGGTCGAGTTCCCGGTCCGCTGCCGGATCCGAATTATTGGTGGTCAGCAGGCTCCATTCCCCACTATCATCGGCGACAAAAACACGGAGCGAGTCACGCATCGTGTCACCCGCGACACCCGCGCTTGTGGCAACCTCGGTGTCGAGGAAGTAGTTAAAGTACAGGACCGGCTGGTCTGCGGCAGAGTAATTTTCCAGGCTGAAGGGACGTGTTTCGAAACTGCCGTGGACACCGCCCGGCAGGTCGATATCGTTTCCAATCCCCTGGCCAAAGTGGAGACTGTTATTCCCCGGCGTAACCGTCGCACGCACGCCATCATAGCTGGGCAGCACCCCGTGTCCCGGATCGGTATCGCGATCGGAAGTGATCGCCCAGAGGTTTTCTTCCCGGGTAGAGAACTGCAGTCCCGTCACATTGGCAAGGCCGGTCTGCACGCTGGTGGCACCATCGACGAACAACGGTTGCAGCACGCCGTCGGTGTTAAAAGCATAGAGTTCTCCGGCTGAATCGATCCCAAAAAGGATATCCTGGTATAGACCGTCCTCTGTCGCCACCGGGCCGGCCGCCAGCCCCTGGAAGTCGATTCCCTGCAGGAACGGGGCGGATGTGTTGACGTAATCGAGACTCGCACTTTGCAGAATGCCAAGAGGATTGTTCACGACAAACAGCCCACCCCCGCCCAGATCGTCGTCATCTGGCGTCGTGGGATCCCCCAGATCAAAACTTTGATCACTAACGGCGTAGAGCGTATTGCCGATAAACGCCATGCCCGCAATATCCCCACCAGGGGCACGGCCACCGATTCGCAGAGGCGAGTCAATGGGAGGCACCACCGTGGCAGGTGCATCGAGCCGGACCACGGTTCCGTCCTGGGTTGTTGGAATGGTCTGACCATTGAGCGCCGTGGTCATCTTCTCGGCGATCTCCTCGGCGGTATCCGAGGCCAGGAACGGAATCTGCACGGCAGTCACTCCGAACAGGCCATCGGTCTGCTGGTCGGTAAAGACGCCGCGGTTGATAATCTCGGTAAACGATCCAAACAGCGATCCAGAAAAGTTGATCCGGTCTCCATCCGCGCCGACCGTGATGGCCGGGAGCTGGTTAAACCGGGTGACGATGGCATCCGAGAACTGGCTATGACCGAAGGTCTCTTCAATCTCGATCAGGGCTCCTGCGCCACCGGCTCCTCCTCCGGCCCCCTGGATCTCGATATTGGCTGCCGTGGTGGATGGAGATGACGTTGTCGAGTCATCCACCAGCGTGATCCGATTACTCGTGGCCGAAAGGGTACTTGCCTGGACTTCGAAATTAGCGGCTCCATTGATCGCGTTCATAACAGCAGTGACCAGCTGTGGCTGGGACATGCTGTTGGTAAAGGCGATACTTTCACTTCCTGGCCCCACCCCGTTGCCACTATCGAACTCGAAGTTCTTTAACTGGCCATTCTTGTCGGTGATCGAGATCACCTCCCCATCGATTACCTGGCTTCCACTCTGGGCGTTCACCACCAGGACGGCACCCGTATTAAATTCATAGGGTTGCCCGTCGAGGTTGAAGCCGTCACCGTCCCGCACAAAGATCCCGTTGGCCGGGTCAACCGTAAAGTAAACCTCCGGGCCCCCATTGAATTCGAATTCCACAGCCGGGGTCAGCAGGTTGCCATCATGCTCGACCAGGAAACGAGTTCCATCAGCAATTCGAGTGATCGTGGTCCCATCGGAAGCGACCTCGGTTGCTTCACTGGCAATAATTTCCCCGAAACCCGATCCGTTGGAATCCACCTTTGTATCGAGAATGCCCCGTTCCACAATATTTGTGCCAGCGCCGGCGATCAGGCCCGCCCCGGTACGATCGAGCTGTGGACTACTGGAGGCACCCCCACACTGCGGATCAAAACGATAGAGAATATTGCTGGTACCACCGGTGACAAGCGGGTTGGTGGGAGCATTTTCTGGTCGGTGCCCGACCACGAATCCATTTTCTACCTGGTTCAGCAGCCCCGCCCCTGCATAGGTCAGAGCATCGTAATGCATACCGACATCACTTGCCGCCGAGTTGCCCGGATTGGCCGGATCCTCGTGGTTCGTCAGGACACCATCATCCTGGAGCGTCCCGTCACAGGGATTAATAAGCGTGGCATCCCCAGTATCAATCTGAATATAGTTGCCGGCCTGGCCATCGGTTGAGGCACCATCTTCCAGGTCCAGCGTGAAAGCATACATGCGATTATCCACGCCACGAATATCGATGTCGCCAACATCCCGGTCAAAGGATCCGACCGTGGTTTCCACGGCCCCGGTGAATCCGTCGATCGTGGATACCGTCGTCTGGTCCAGGCCACTGTCCTGGCTAACAAACAGGACCACATCCCCGATGTGGTAAGGCACGATTCCGTCGTCCCCCACAAGGACCGGCACCTGGGGTGGTTGTTGAGTCGAAAAGAACGTTTCTGCGATGTGATCCTCGACAATTCGTCCTACCGCGGGGACCGGTTCAAGACGCAGGCCGGGATTGACGGGGATGGCGTTAATAAACTGGTCCATCTCCTCGGGCACCAGCGATTCGGTGCTGACAGCAACCTGGTAAGTCGTTCCTCCGGGCAATTCCACCGTCCCCAACAGGGGATCCAGTCCGCCCACCGACCCCCGGCTGAGATCCTCCATGTCGATCCCCCGCAGCGGACCAGGCCGATCCTCGGCGACATTCGAATCCTGTCCCGTGAGAATCAACGTGCCCCCGGCAAAGACCTCCAGCGAGGTATTGGCACGGGCCAGGCCGTCGGCATAATCCACGTCGAAGACAACCGAGTAGGGGTACTGGGGGTAATCCTGCAAGGCAAACGGAGAGACGTGCTCGTAGTTGACTTCAAATTCGAAGAAGTCCACATCACTGTCGTCCCGCATGTGACCGGCAATACTCAGCGCGGCACGATCGGTTTCCAGCAGGTTGCCCATCTGCAGGGCATCTGCCGCGGTATCGAGGGCGGGATCCCCCGCCAGCTCACTAACCTCCCTGATCTCACCCAGCAGCGGAGAGTGAACCGCCTGGCCGACGATCTCGATGGCATTGGTGGCATAACGAATATCGGCATACTGGATGGTCGAACCAGCCGGTTCGTCCAGCTCGCGAAGCCGTACCTGCAACTCGTACCGGCCTCCCGTGTTATTGCTACTGACCCGAACATGGTAGTTATTGACCGTGTCCGCCTCTCCCGGCAAAACGATTCGCATGCCGGCATCCCGCGGGTTGGTGGACCAGTGGTCGGGGATCTCGTGGGACGATTTTTCCAGCGGGAACACTCCGTCCTCTTCATTCTGCTTGAACTCCGTGATGTCACGGTAACTGTCCAGCAGGGTCGGGTCGGCTGCCTCTTCGATGGAATTGTCCGAGCGGAACAGGACATCCCCGTTCACATCCACCAGCTCGACGACCGTGTCAAGAATATAGCTACTGGCGTCAATATCCAGCCAGACCTCGGTCCCACCCCGGGCCTCAAAACTGTAGACATCCACGTCGCCCGGATCCGAAATCTGGCCGTGCACCTGGAATCCCAGTCGCTGGTTGTCGTCCCCGGCCTTTTCGTCCGGCGCCAGTGCACCGAGGACCTGGGCGGTCTCCGGTTTCTCGTTCTGCTTGCCGATCTCCCGTTCAACCACCACGCCGATATTCCGGTCATGGGAGAACGTGGAGAGCTCAATCGATCCCCAGTCTCCCGGCAATGGAGGTGGCACCGTCGCATCGGTAACATCCCAGCCAATCAGTCCCAGCACACTCAAATCCGCATCTGTAATCGGATCATCGAGTGCTGGTATCTGTGCGATCGGATCCATCACACCGATGATGTCGCCACCAATCAGACCATCATCCTTGAAATGACTCGGCTGATTTCCATCACCTGGTGGATCGGGATCCCCGGTCGACATGGGAATATCACCCACCGTCAAACCGCCAGGGGCGGTATGTATGGAGGGATCGTACTTGCCGTCATAGAAAACAGAATCGATTGCCTGGGCAACCACTCGCGGAGCATTCGTGAAGTCCACAGCTCCCTGGCCTGGTTCCAGTCGGAACATGTCAAGCGTGGAGAGATCATCCTCGTCCAGGTCGCGGCCGAGGGTGGAGATGAAACCAAGTGCATGGCCAACCTCGTGCACTACAAGCGACTTCAACGCTGCATCCGCAACAAAAGGCGCCAGGCTATCGCTGATAATAAAATAACCGTCACAGTCGGTGGTGAAACACTCCGTGGTTCCATCACCGTCTGTATCGGGGAAGCTCCAGGGGATGCTGTCCAGGTCCAGGCCCAGTGCCTTGGCATTGGCCCGGGTTATGTTAACGAAACCGGTTGCGGTTCCCCCGACCGTCTGCAGGTCAGCCAGCTCAGGCAGACGTTCGACCAGGGAACGTTCCGAGTCGGAGGCATCGGCAATCATTGCCTCACGGACAACATCGTATTCAACCTGGCCCGATGTCTCGGTGGAAAACATCGTACCAATGACGCCGGCGGGAAGCGGCCCGACAACAACGTCAAAGGCCAGTTGCACCGCATCCCCGCTTTCATCTGCATCCTGGAGCACGCTCCCCCAAAGAAAACCTGCTTCATCAAGGGCCTGTCGCAAGTTGGGGTCACTGGAGGTTGCGTCGGTGTTGATCGTGAACTCGACGTTTGTTTCATCCCCGGTAAACTGGGCCACCAGGCCGTCGTTGTTGGTGTCAATCTGGGGAAAGCCGTCCGGCGTGTAACCGGCAGCCACTGAATCATCGGCCAGGGACGTGATCACCACCGGGTGACGGGGCTGGCCGACGATATGGAGCTTGCCGCCGATCCGGTCATCAATTTCCAGCGGCCGGCCGTCGGCCCGGAAACCCGCACCCTCGGCAACCAGGGCTCCGGTATTGTCAAACTCCTCGGTTCCCAGCAGCTTGACCACCAGGCTCTCGCTGCCACTGCTCTGCAGACGCAGTCCGCCGGCAGTGTGAAAATCAGTAACATGAACAAGATCCTGGAGCACGTGCACGATGTCCGTATCGTCCCAGACCCCCTCGGTGGTAAGCGTCCCGCCACGCACCACCATGCCGTTGATGGCATTTTTATCCAGGGCGTTACCGTGAACCAGTGCTCCCTGGTTACCATCACGATGCGTGACCCTGTCCACCTGCCCGGTCGATCGCCCAGGATCGGTCGTGATCACGTGGCTGAGCGAGTTGACGTCGATGCTGATGGCAGCAGCCTTTTCCACATCTCCCTGGCCCAGGTTACCCCGGATCACGTTGTTGACGATCACCGGCTGGGCACCACGGACAAAGATCACTGCCTGGTCATTGGGACCACGGCCGATGCGGTCCGGATCCTGCTGGGCCCCCACTCCGCCGGTCCCGTCGGCGTTGTACTGGAAGACCGAGTTGGCAATCCGTGCCTCGGCCTGGTGGATCTCCACCGCATTGAAGCCAACAAAAGCCCCCTCGATGCGGCCCACGCCACCCCCGAAAGAAATCTCCGAGTTGTCGATACTGAGGTGGCTCATCGGGCGCGCCACGATTCCAGACCAGTCCCCGACCAGGCAATGCAGCGCCGCATAATCGGTCTCATCGGAAACCGCCTCTGCCGGATCCAGCGATTCGCATAGCGTACTGGTATCGTCGCCCTGGTTGCTGGTATCGAAGGTACCGCCCGTGCCGTGACGTGGATCCCGTATCGAGGTGAGGATGATTTCCCGGCCGTCCTTCCCTTCCGCCAGTAACTGGGCGCCTATCCCTGCCTCGATATGGGCACCGTCGAGCTTCACGATCACGGCCGGGTCGATCACCAGGCTCGCATCCAGCCGTGATCCGACCGGGTCTGTAATCGTGGTATCGAGCACGGCACCCAGCGGGTCGAGGCCAGTATCCTCGTAAGTGAAACTACTGGCGTTCAGTTCGGCGACACGCCTGTAAGGACCGTTACCGGAACTATCACTGCGGTAAAGCCGACGCGATGTGAAACCGGACGTCACCGGTGGCAGCTTGTCCAGGAGGATGCTCCCGGACGTGTGATCGTGGGTACGAGTCGCTTCCGAGGGATTTTCCTCGTTACCATCCGCATCCACAAAAACGATTCGGTAATTGTAGCTTCCCGGTGCCAGGTTTCCGTTGCCACCTGATTCGAGTGTGACCAGCGTCGTGGAGGGCGTGGTGACCTCCAGCAGCGGCCCGCCCGGCGTCCCCTCGATCTTGAGGTTCTCGGTAATCACGTGGACGATGTCGTTGTCGTCAAAACGTCCTGCCACCGTCAGCGACTCAAGTTCATTGCCGGCCGGCGTGGCGGTCCGCACGAAGAGGCCGTTGATTGAGTTATTGACGACCGTATTGCCGTGAATATCGGGACCGACACGAGAATAATCAGAAGTGAAGTTGATTCCACCCGACTGGAATTTTGACCGCTCGTGGAAGGTGGTTTCCTTGAAACTGTCCGGGTTGGCCGAGATCGCTGACTCGGCACTCTCGGTAATCGTATTGTAAGTCAACGTCGGACGGGCATCCGTCAGATGGATCGGGCTAATCACCTCGGAGGTACCATCCACCAGCACCACGCCGCCGCCGTAGGTAATCTCGGCATGGTTCACGTAGTCCAGGAAGATCCCCTTGTCGGCATAGAGGGCGGGAGCCTCCCGCACGCTGTCAATATCGCGGCGGAAATCAATCCCCCCCCAGTCCCCGGGCCGTGGTTCGGGCGGAACCGAGTCGGGGTTGCTGTCCAGGCCAAGATCCAGGTCATTGATCGACGTCAGGTAGACACTACCGGGAACGGGATCCCCATTCCCATCCAGCAGCAGGTTCCCCGCCTGATCCACCAGGTGAGGTGTCCCAAGTAGCTGCAGGGCTCCCCCACTGCGATCGATCGAGGGAGATGAACTGCCGACCCCGATCCGCCCGCGGCGGGACTTGATAATCGCCCCGGCGTCAACCATCACCGTCACGTCCTGCGGTACCAGCAGCGCGCTGCCATCCTCGAGTTCCAGGCCATTGATCCGGTCGTAGCCAAACTGGTAAGCCACGTTATCCGACTGTGTGGAGAGATCGCCGTCGGCCCCTGGGTTCCCCACCAGGCGGACAATGTCCCCCTGGCTGGCCGCCGCCAGAGCGTCCTGGACATTACCAAAGGGCTTCACCTGGGACCCGTTCCCGGCACCCGTTGCCAGCTTGTCCACGTAGAAGGTCTGTGGATCATCCGGATTGGACGCCACTCCCGAGGGGACGGCTGTCTGGAACCAGAAGTTAAAGACGCCGCCACTTTCCCCGTCCCCGTCGCCGTCCAGCGCCACACCCGCCTCATCCGTGATCGACTTGTCGGCATCTGGACGGAAGGTGAGCTGCAGCTCGTAGAGACCCTGGCTCTTGCCACCGTAACCGGAATCATCGACCGCCGGATCGTAGTCCCCATTACCGGACGCCGAGACGCCGATGTAATAGGTGCCGGACTGGAGTGAGAGCTCGATGCGAGAATCCTCGCTGAAATAGTCGTCGTTGCGAGCAACCAGTTCCCGTACCTTCTCACCATCCACCACGTACTCACGGTAGAGCGTGACCACGGAATCGAGCGTGCTCGATTCCAGCTGCCGCTCGGCGAAGGTCTCGATCCGCAGGGTTCCTGTCTTGTCGATCGGTACCCGGTAAAGATCAATATCCTTGCTGTCCGGGCGATAAAGCTGGCGGCCATGCACCAGGTCATGGTCGCCCGGGTAAATCGGCTCGGCGGTCTGGCCTACCGGCGTGAGGAGATCGTCGTCGTTCATGACGGTGATCGCCGGTAACTCGTCCGTGTGCCCCAGCCCCAGCAAGTGCCCGATCTCGTGCATCGCGGTCTGGAACCAGGGCCCCCCGTAACGGTCATCATCTGCCTGCTGGAAATCCTGCAGATCCATGATCGCCAGGTTGTCACCGGAGTACCCCTGTCGCCCCCCCACGCCGATCGCCAGTGTCGGATCCAGGGCCCGCATGTCCCCGGTGACGATCTTGAAGCCCAGGTCATTTTCCCCATCATCCGGAGCGTCATGCTCAACAAACGTGATTCCCAGCTGCTGGCCGAAGATCTCGAAGATCTCCCTGGCTCTCTGCTTCTGCTCCTCGGTAATCGCATTGAGCAGGATATTCCCCTGCGGGTCAGCCCCATACTGATCAGGGAAGCTGTAGTACTGAACACCCGAGGCAGATTCACTGTTATTGATTCCCTGGACGCTATCGACCGGCGCATTCAGATGGCTCTGCACGCGAATATCCCGGTGGCCCGGTTCTTCCACGGACCCTCTCTCGGGGTACAAGTGGGTCTGCGGTTCGCTCTCGCCCTTGAGAATGATCGAGCTGAACTGCTCCACGGAGACCGGCGCGCTGAGCAGGGCGCCCCCGACCCCCCCGGCCGACGTAACCGACGAGACCCCGTCCAGGAAAATCCGTGTGCCGTCCAGGCGAGCAGAGACACCGACCAGTCCCGCGGCATTGACCGCATCAACAATCCCGGATGCAACCTGGTCACTCGTGATGGTCGCCGAGGGAACAACCGGGACCGCCACATTCCCCTGGCCCACGCCAGGCTGTCCCGACTGGCTCATCGCGGTGCTGTCGGTATCAAGCGTATGATCGGTGGTACCCCCCAGGTGGATACCGCCAGCTCCAAGAGCCTGGGATGTCAGCCCAAGAGACTGGCCGTTGATTGCCTGCACTACCTTCTCCGCCATGTCCGTGGCATCCTCGCCACCGGCATAACCGATCGCCACGTTCCCCGTGGCAACGCCGGTCCCCTGCAGGTCAAACTCAAAGGTGACCGTGGTGCTCCCATCGGAGACCGTAAATGTCTGCGTGTCGGTGATTTCTGTTGCCGGATCGGAACCCGCTGCGGGGACAGCCAGGAGGAAACCAGTTTCCACTTCCAGCACATCGATCCGCCCCGAATCGGAGACCACCTGGACCGACTGGCCATCAAGGAAAGTACTCGCATCACCTGAAATCACCAGGTCGGCGTGCTCTATAACCTGGGCGTTGACCAGCGTGATTCTCTCGCCGTCGCGAGTGGCCTGAACGTCGAAACCCGCCCCGTTAATCGCGGCGGCAATACTGGCAGCAACCTCCGAGGGCGTGTCGGAAACAGCAACCGGGACGGCAATCGCCCCTGCGGCCAGGGTACTGCCGTTGGTATCCAATTCAAACGTGCGCGGTACTCCCTGGTCATCCTCGATATCAAATGACTGCCCGTCGACAAAATCATCTCCACCGTCCTGGACGACGAGATTGGTCCCCACCGACTGGGCACTCTCAAAGCTGGAACCGGCATCCCCGGATGACAGGTCCACATGAAGCGGCGTGACCAACCTGTCCTCGGCGGTACCAATCCGCAAGCGGAAAACCCCGGGGCCAATCGGCTGGCCCGTATCCGGATCTGGCAGATCGATGAGACTATGAGAAAAGGTGAGGACCGCAAAGTCCGCCTGTGCATCGTAATCCACGGTCGCCGGCGAGAAGACCAGATCGTCCTCCGCGTCCACCGTTTTCTGGGTGTAAATCAGTTCGTAAAATGCAGGATCCTCGGCCACTTCCTCGTCCAGGTCATCGTCATTGAAGTAGACGTGGATGGTGTCAAGCAGCTGGTTCAGTTCATTGGTCACTGAATCCCGAAGGACCGGCTGTGGCACGACCGCTTCCACCTGGGCTCCCAGTTCCAGTTCAAACTGCAGCGTGACATTCTCGCCGTCCTGGAAAATACTGCCATCCAGGTCCTTCAGAGCCAGCGGGCTGGACCCGTCGATGACCACCTGGTAGGTCTCGTCCGCCAGCGTCTCCTTGAACCGGAAGACAACTTCCCGGGCCGAGTCACCGATCCCCACGTACCCGGGTTCCATCACCACGTCGTTACTGCCAGCAAGCGTGATCGGCGAGTAGGTGATCTCGACGGCTGCCACGTCCGCCAGCGCATTACCAGAAACAATCTCCGCCGTGAGCAGGCTGCTCGCATCCGTATCCCCGTTGATCGCATTCACAATGCCCTGCGCCGTAGTGGAGTTGCTCGGATGGGTGTTCAGATCGATCGTGACCGTGCTGTTGTCCGCGTCGACCTCCACAAAGGCACCGCTGGCATTGCCGTGGTTGCTCTTGGTAAAAACCACGCTGGTGCCGTTCCCCGCTTCGCCCGCCCTGGTGGCCGTAAACAGCACTTCAACATCGCCGGTATTGAGATCCGAGGAGGTGGTTGCTCGATTAAAGGTCCCGTCCTTGCCGCTCTGCAGGACCTGGATCGCTCCGAGCGTCTCGGGGTCGATCTCCGCTGCCTGGTTGAACCCGAAGACCAGCTCACGAGGGGCTACGTCGAGGGTATCTCCATCCTTAAGCTGATCGAGCTCACCCGGAACCTGGATGCCCGCCAGTTCCGGAATCCCTGCCAGCAAACGCCGGTCTTCCAGGTTTTCCAGCAACAGCCGGCGGCGTTCAATCTTTTGCCGCCGAGCATGTGCCGGGCTCTTTTTCGAGACATTCTTTCGCTTGCGCCGAATGGCCATCAACCGCTCCCTCACCCGCTTCGCCTAGCCCACAAGGGCTACCCAAACACGGGTGTCTATGTCGTCATCAATCTCCTGTCCAGACGGTCTCCAGAGGTGTCACGGTGACAAAGCCACCGCATCTACCCCAACTTCAAGTCCACCTGCACATGGTCACCAAAAAACACGACGAACCAGGACCTGCAGGGAAGGCTTTCGAGATCAACAGTGGCCATCCAGGCACGCGGGAATGCCACGTTCTGGATTGTAATAGGGGGTGAATTCCTTGCAACGAAATTGCACATTCCCCCCTAAACACAGGGGCTTTTGCCTGTTTTTCTCGGTAAAAACCTTCCCATACGGATCAATCCAACCCGTACGCGTAACGGTACTTATTCCATTTTTTCGGCTCATTCCACACGATGCATGCACACTAAAATCCCCTTTCAACCCCACTCCCAGACGGAACACCCCCCCCGGAGAGGGGCTGGATGGGGCTTTTTTCCGGATTCCCTGTCCCCTTTTTCAACGCCTGCGCGATGGAACTGCCAAGCAGCGCGGGGAGACGTGGGCAGGGCCTGGAAACTCCCGTGCTTCCAACACTCACCGGCAGAAAAGGGAGTCCGCATGTTCCAAAAGCAGTACCCTCAGCCCTCATCCCGGCGCCCCCCAGCAACCTTCGAATCCCTTGAGCAGCGTTGCCTTTTAACCGGGCTCGCAGAGCTAGCGGGCCAGAATTCCCACGTTTCGGAAGAGCTTTCGGCCAGCGACCAGGAAACTGCCCGGACCGGCCCTGACCATCCGGACATCACCGAGATCCAGCAGGCAATCGAGGAAACCCTCAACTGGCGAACCGAGAGCAGATTGATTCACACGCTGGCCCAGGCAACAGCCCCCTCCGGTTCCCCGCCCACTCCCCGCCCACGTGTTCCACTTCTGCCCCAGGGAGATCCAACACCCTCACGACACCTGCCACGCCCCAGTCCGATCGGTGCCTTCCGCGATGGCAGCGTCAAGACAATCCATCCTGATATCGACCCCCGGGTTCTGCAATTGCTCAGGGAGGGAGGCCGCGCCCCCATACCGTGGACAACCCACCGTCCCGGTGTCGGTTATGGCGCTCCCACCAACACGCTCGGCGGCCTGGATACCACCCTGCGACTGCTGCTGGAGATGCAGCCTAACTGGGAGCATGGTACGGGACAGATGCTGCACAGCTATCATGGCA
>CAYYZW010000105.1:0-9344 GCA_964476375.1 uncultured Pirellulaceae bacterium | reverse complement strand
GATGAGATCATCAAGCTGAAAATCGCGGCAGCGCTCCTGGGGAAAGAAAATAGCGCCTTCCAGTAAAACTCCCCTTAGACGTCCATCACTGTCTCGACCAACACGTCGAGCTTTCTTGGGCGGGTCATCAGCGATACGGTGAAAAAGACAAATGTCGATGTGATTAATGCCACCGCGCCGCCTGAAATATGATACGGCAGGTAATAGCCGGCTTTCTGGAAAAACATCACGCCGAAGTTGACAGCCAGGCTGGTGATAATCGCGACATTCGCCCCGAAGGACGTCGCCCTTTTCCAGTTGAACCCGATGGCGACGACCGGCACGATTGCCGCGGCAAAGATCCCCCATCCGAAGGCCCCCAGCAGCGCGATCATCCTGTCCGGCGAATAGAGCGAGAAGATAGCAGCAGCGACCGCGAGCACAAGGGTTGTCACACGCGCCCAGAGTAATTCCCTCTCCAGGGATCTGCCGCGGATGGCCTGCGGGATGTCATGGACAACGGCGGCGGCGCCGACGCTCAGGAAACCGTCCGCGGTGGACATGATGGCCGCAAACAGGCCCGCGAAGACCACGCCGGAGAGAATGGGGTGGGTGTAAGACTGCAGGAACTCCGGGGCTGCGGCATCCGCGGCGGAAAGGTCAGGATGAAGCCCCTGCAGCACCATGGCTCTCATGGCGAGGCCAATGCTGATCCAGAGCAGGGCGGAGATGCCAAATCCGATGATTGAAACCGGGAGGATGAAACGGGCGTCACGAACCTTCCGGTTCATCATCATCTTGGTGATCACGTGGGGCTGGCCTGCGCCGCCAAGGGCAAAAAGGAAATACCAGGAAATGCAACCGAGAACACCCAGGGTCCCCCATGGGCTCATTGCCTCGGGGTCATCCCTGGCAATGGTGGTACTTATTTCAGCGAAACCACCTGGCAGTGTGTGGTAGGCAGCCAGGAAGACGAGGATGGCCGCAACCACCATCACGATCCCCTGGAAAAGGTCGGTGTAAACGGATGCGATGATGCCGCCGGTGACGCAGTAGAAAATAAGTACTGCAGAAGAAATCGCGACACACCACTCGAGTGAAATATTCGGCTGGAACGAACCTCGCGACATGATCTCCTGGAGAACAATCGCCATGGCCTTGATCTGGGACCCGAGGTAGGCCATCACGCCGAGGATGATGGCGACCGCGGTGAGCAAGCGACTTGTTTCGCTTCCATAACGGGAAGCGACAAGGTCCGGGAGAGACACGGCCTCCTTGATTTCCGCAAAAAGCCGTAGGCGCTTGGCGAGAAGGTGAAAAGAGAGGCAAAAACCAATCGAAGCGCAAATCACCATCCAGACGGAACTAAGCCCCATCTTGTATACGAGACCGGGGCCTCCCACGAATCCAAAACCACTGAGCGTACTGGAAAACACGGCGATGCCGGTAACCATGATGCCGAGGCTGTGGCCGGCCATGAAAAAGTCCCGGCTGCTCTTGGTTCGCCGCATGGCCCAGAGGCCAACAACGACACAGGCCATCATGTAGCCGGCGACACAGACAAAAACGATCGTATTGCGTTCTGCTTCCATGCCTAGCCCGCCTCGACCTTGTCCATCGTGTCCTGCGAGGACGCAGGCACGTGACGGCGATGGACGTCCACTGCATCCAGAAACGTGCGGTGGTCTTCCGGGTCGAGCACCCACCGGTCGAAATTCACGCAGTAGAGTATGGCAAAAACCAGGGGAATTCCCCCGAGGCCATAAATCATCCACGCCGCCGGCACTGGCAACCCAAGGAACAGGGCCGGGTCGTCTGGGACGGCTGGGACGATCGAATGGCGATAGGCACGGCACATGAAGAAGAAGATCCCCAGGTAGGCGAGGCCGACCAGAGCATAAGGAAGGATATGGTTCCGCGTCCGCCGCATGCCGAGCGAAAGAAGCGTCACAAACAGGATGATCTGGAGGCCGCCCCAGGCTTCGCCAAGCCAGAGGGTATGCCCGCTGGCGTGCCGATCGCCGTCGCCTCCCTGGTTCATGTCCTGGTGGTCGGCGTGTATCTTCCCATGGTTAAAAGTCCCATCGGTGAATGAGAGTGCCGCACCCAGGCAGACGCCGATGGCGAGCAACAGGCCGAAAACAAGTCTGGCGTGGATCGTCATGCGCCTCCTCCCGGTGTCGGAGTGGGACTCGGATGACTGGTTAACGCGTCACGAAATGTGGCCCAGAGCTCACCTGCAATCCGGGTGGCAGCGGCGGATATCAGGCCGTCCCCGACAGGCCGAAACAAGCCTTCCTTGTGCGACACGATGCCGTTCCACCCGATGACGGATCCGGAATCCTTGTCCTCCAGGTTCAATTCGATATCGACAGTGACCGCGCCGCCCATCCCCTTGCCGTGGACGGATACGAGGAGCCGGTGGGGTGGTTCGCAACGGCGTATTTCAAAACGGAGTGTGACTTTTCCGGAGAAGAAGGACAGGCGCGGGCGAACGCGGCAGGTGAAATGATCCAACTCCACCTCGTCGATGCGTTCCATGTTCGGGATCATGCGGGACATGAAGTCCATGTCCACCAGGCGGCACCAGATTTCAGCCGTGGGGACATGAAACATTTCGGATCCGGAAAGCTGCATATCAATAGAGCTCCAGGAGGTGCCCCGTGGTTGCGGGACGATTAGTTGCCTTGGTAATCTAACGCCCGGCCCCACGCCGTTCAACTGCCGTGGGTTCCTCCAGACGGGGAGTCTTTCAATGGAGAAAATGTCATGAACGACGTTGTTATCGCTGCCAGCACCAGGACCGCGCTGGGAAAATCATTCCGCGGTTCCCTCAACATGACGCGGCCGGATGACATGGTGGCCCACTGCCTGCAGGCAGTTCTTGAAAAGACCCCGCAGGTGCCAGTGGATGAAATCGAAGATATTGTTATCGGCTGCGGATACCCGGAAGGCGCCCAGGGGCACAACGTGGCTCGGGTCGCCGCCATCCGGGCCGGCTTGCCCGTGACGGTGGCCGCCGCAACGGTCAACCGGTTTTGTTCCTCGGGCCTGCAGTCGATTGCGATGGCAGCACACCAGATCCAGAGCGGTGCGACGATCGCCATTGGCGGGGGGGTTGAGTCGATCACCGGAATACGAAGCGACAATGAGGATCGTAACCCCTGGGTGGAAGCGGAGTCGCCCGGCATCTACATGGTGATGGGAGATACCGCGGAGGTTGTTGCCAGGCGTTATAACATCACGCGGCAAGAACAGGATTCGTACGCCCTGCTGAGCCAGGAACGAACCGCGGCAGCCCAACAAGCAGGACGTTTTGCGGAGGAAATATCCCCCATGAAGGTGACCCGTGGAATTATGAATCGTGAAACGCGGGAGATGGACGGCACCGAGGAGACAGTGTTTCAGCATGACGAATGCAACCGGCCGGGGACCACGCTGGAGGGTCTTGAGGCACTGGCCCCCTATTTTGATCCGGATAGCGGGGAAGGTTCGGTGACCGCCGGAAACGCGTCCCAGCTTTCCGATGGTGCGGCCGCGACATTGTTGATGTCCGAGGAGCGCGCACGCGAGCTGGAGGTCGACCCGCTGGTCTATTTCCGGGGATTCGCCGTGGCAGGATGCGAACCGGATGAAATGGGAATTGGGCCGGTCTTTGCGGTGCCCCGGTTACTCAACAGATATGGCCTGGAAGTGGGAGATATTGACCTCTGGGAATTGAACGAGGCTTTTGCGGTGCAGGTCGTTTACTGTCGCAAGAGGCTGGGGATCGATCCGGAAAAATTAAATATAAATGGGGGGTCGATTTCCATTGGTCACCCGTTTGGAATGACCGGGACTCGACTGACCGGCCACCTTGCTTATGAAATGAAGCGTCGAAAGGCACGGCTGGGAGTGGTGACCATGTGCATCGGGGGTGGCCAGGGTGCGGCAGCTCTTCTCGAGTTATGCGAATAAAGGCGTGCTGCAGGATGGAGGAGAGAAATGACGGAACGAGTCGAAGTGACCCGGGTCGAGGATATCCTGGTCGTCACCATTGCGAACCCGCCGGTCAATGCGCTGAGCCCGGGAATCCCGGAAGCGATTGATGCGGCAATTTCCAGCGCCGGCCACGATCCGTCCGTCCACGGCGTGGTCATCATCGGCGGTGGGGCCACCTTTATATGTGGTGCGGACATCAAGGAATTACAGAAACTGGCCCACGGGGAGGACGCCAGCGGCGTGCCGCTGCGGTCGGTGCTGGATCGGATCGAATCATGTTCGGTACCGGTCACCTGTGCGATTCATGGTTCCGCGCTGGGTGGTGGGTTGGAATTGGCCCAGGCGTGTCATTACCGGGTGGCCGCCGACGGATGCCAGGTGGGGCAGCCGGAAGTAAAGATCGGGATCATTCCAGGTGCGGCGGGTACGCAACGTCTTCCCCGACTCGTTGGCTTGCGGATGGCTGCGGACATGTGTGCCAGCGGACGAATGGTGAAAACGGACGAAGCCGCGAAATCCGGCCTTTTTGACAGGGTCGTTGAGGGAGACCTGCTGGAGGAGGCGATCCGATTCACAAGGGAGCGCCTTGCCGAGGGCGTTTCACCACCCCGTACGCGCGACCGGGTTGTGCCGGACCTGGAGATGGCCGGAATCCGGGATGACCTGGCGACACTTCGCGAGAAAGTGCGCCGACGTAGTCGCGGGGCCGTGGCTCCGGGGCTCGCGATGGATGCTGTGGAGGCGGCTGTCGTGGGCTCTTTTGAAGATGGGTGTGCGGTGGAAGAGAGGCTGTTTGAAAGCTGTCTTGTGTCGGATGAATGCCGGGCCATGATCCATGTGTTTTTCGGTGAACGCGAGGTGAGGAAATTACCGGATGTTCCGCGTGAAACCGAGACGGTGGAAATTAACCAGGTCGGGGTGGTGGGAGCCGGGACGATGGGAGGCGGGATCACGATGGCGTATCTGGACGCCGGTATTCCGGTGATCCTGAAGGAAACCGGGGAGGAAGAACTGGAAAAGGGCCTGGACAGGATAAGAAAAACGTACGAGATGTCGGTCCGGCGTGGACGACTCACAAAGGCCGACGTCAGCGAAAGAATGAACCGTATTGTGGGGACGACGGATTACGACCGGTTCCAGGAAGTGGACCTTGTCGTCGAGGCGGTTTTTGAGGGGCTTGAACTCAAAAAACATGTCTTTTCGGAACTGGCGGCGGCCACCCGGCCTGGCGCCATCCTGGCGTCGAATACCTCCACGCTGGATATTGATTCAATTGCTGAATCCTCCGGGCGCCCGGAGATGGTGATTGGTCATCATTTCTTCAGCCCGGCACACGTCATGCGGTTGCTGGAGATTGTGCGGGGGAGAGAGACCTCCAAAGGCGTGATTGCCTCGTCGATGGAGATCGCCAGGCGGCTTGGCAAGGTCGGTGTCCTGGTCGGAAACTGCCGCGGTTTTGTGGGGAACAGGATGTTTGGTCCCTACATGCGGGAAGCGCAATTCCTCCTGGAGGAGGGCGCGTCGGTCGAATTTGTTGATTCGACGATGGTGGAATTTGGCATGGCGATGGGGCCGCTCGCTGTCGGCGACCTGGCGGGCCTGGATGTGGGGTGGAGGATTCGACAGGAGTTCCTGGATAGAGAACCCGAGGGTATGCGGCAACAGACCGTGGCAGACCGTTTGTGCGAGCAGGGACGATTTGGACAGAAAACGGGCAGAGGATGGTACTGTTACGAACAGGATGGAAGGGTGGGAACGCCTGATCCGGAGGTGGCGGCGATCATTGACCAGTGTGCCAGGGAAGCGGGCATCGAAAGCCGCGACATTGGCCGCGACGAGGTCATCGAACGGACCCTCTATTCACTGGCGAACGAGGGCGCTCGCATACTCTCGGAAGGCCATGCGACGCGTGCATCGGATATCGACATCATTTACCTGAACGGCTACGGGTTCCCTTCCCATCTGGGCGGGCCGATGTGGTATGCAGACCGTGTTGGGCTGGACCAGGTTCTGCGCAGGATCAGGGATTTTGAGCGGATCCATGGTGCCAGCTGGGCACCGGCCCCACTACTTGAAGAACTTGTTGCCTCGGGACAATCGTTCTCGGACTGGACTGGCCGGTGAGGAGTTATGGGGCTTTCGCCCCGTCCCAGCGGGATGATCGGCCACGTGCATCGAACCGCCCGGCATGCGACGCGAATTTCCGTGTGGCGGCCCTCCTTCTTTACTTGCGGCATGGGCCGTGTCTAGAATCGATTTACGGAGAAATGTGTTTCGGTAACGGGATGGTTGGATGCAGAAAGCATATTGGACATGTCTGATCTTTTGCCTGGCATTCGGCATCCCCTGTGCCCTGGTGGCGTTTCCACCGCAGGGACCGGGGGATCCTTCCGATGATGAAAAGGTGGTGGATGAGGAGGAACGAAGGATAACGGCTGCGATGGTCCACCTGGAAAGGCTCGGCGGTGTCATCACCGTGGGCGCGGAAGAAGAGGCTGTTGGCCTCCAGCTTCACGGGTATCGGTTCACCAACCTGGCGATGGATCACGTTGGCAAACTGGAGGGCCTGCAGTCGCTTTCCCTGCACGGCACCCATGTGAACGGAAACGGTGTGTCCAGGATCAAGGACCTCACGGAGATGCGGTTGCTGGAACTGGAGGGAATCGACGTTGGGAATGACGGCCTTGAATTCATTTCCGGAATGAAGAAACTGCACAGCCTGGATTTGGACCGGACCGGTATTACGGACGATGGTCTGGGGCAGCTGAAGGGACACAGGGAACTTGTCTCCCTTTCCCTGGGCGGGAATGATATTTCCGATGCGGGATTCAGACACCTCGAAATGCTGGACAAGCTTGAGCGGTTGTGGGTTGGCCGGACGGGCCTGGGAGACGGCGGTGCGAAATCCATTTCAACGCTTCGGAACCTCCGCTGGCTGGGCATTTCACGGACGGCCGTAACGGACTCGGGCGTGAGGGATCTTGCCGTACTGTCAAAGCTGGAATCACTCTACATGTTCGGGTGTAAAAATCTCAAGGACGACTCGCTGCGGCATGTGTCTGGAATGCCAGAACTCCGCAAGCTTTTTCTCTTTCATTGCCCGGGCGTGACCGACGAGGGGCTTCGTGCGCTCGGAAAAACGGGCGTGACAGAGGTATGGGTACGCGGGACTTCTGTCACGGCCGAGGGGATCGAACGATTGCGGGAGCAGAACCCCGCCTGTAAAGTCATTCAGTAACCCAGTCACTTGTGTCCCGAGAAGTGGGCAGTCCGCTTTCCGCCGCGAACGACGAGACACGGGACAGAAAGACGTGAAACTCTTGCCCGGAGGAAAAATGAGATTTCTAAAAGATGGGATCCCGTGGTCTGTTCTGTTATTCGTGGCGATGTTCCATACATGGGCCTCGGCGGCGGATCCTGCGGTGGTGACCTTTTACGCGATGGGGGATGTTCCGTACACTCCCGAGGACGATGCGATCCTGCCAAAACAAATTGCCGCCCTGCCATCCGATGCCGAATTCATCGTGCACGTCGGGGATATCAAGAATGGTTCCACGCCCTGCGATGAAGCGGTGTACGTCAAGGTCTCTGGAATGCTAAGAAAATCAGCGCACCGACTCTTTATCGTTCCCGGGGATAATGAGTGGAATGATTGCACGGACCCGGCACCCTCATGGGATTTCTGGACGAAGTATTTTATGAAGTTTGACCGTCACTGGGAAAACGGGCTGGTTGTGAAGAGGCAGGAAAAACGGCAGGAAAACTTCACCTTCTTTGAAAAGGATATCCTGTTCGTTGGAATCAATCTTGTTGGTGGCAAGGTCCATGATGCCGAGGAATGGAAAAAACGCCATCGCCAGAACGTCGACTGGATAAAACAGCAGGTGGAAGAGTACGGTCAGAAGAGTCGCTGCATGGTGCTTTTCGGCCATGCGCAGCCCGCAACCAAGCATGACGATTTTTTTGGGCCATTCGGCGAGATTGCCGTGGCGTACCGGAAGCCGGTGCTCTATCTGCATGGCGATGGCCATCGGTGGATCAAGGACCGGCCTTTCGAGGCGAAGAACATCCTCCGCGTGCAGGTGGACCAGGGTGGGATTGCATCACCGCTCAAGGTGACGGTCGGCCAGGATGAAGAAGCACCCTTTGCCTTTGAACGCCGAAAATAGTCGGTCACTCTCCCTCGATCGCGTCGATAGCGGCGGCCACGGCCATCCGCACGGATGCATCGTCGACCAGGAGCATTTGCTGGAGGGCCGGCAATGCGTCCGAGGCATCCGGGCCCAGTTCGGCGAGCACCGAAGCGCCCCATATCTGCACTTCCATGTCCGCATCATCCAGGCACTCGATTAGGTAGGGGATGGGAGATTCATCGACACGCGAGAGCGTCGCGGCGGCGGTTTCTATGGAGATCCTGCGCTGGCGTGTCGTATCGTCCTGGATGGACTGATTGACCTCCTCGAGCAAGGCGAGATCGTCGGCCATGTCGTCGAGCTTTCTTTGCAGACGGATGTTCTCCGAGAGTAAATCCGCCTGGGCGTCCTGGGCCGCATCCAGCTGGGAAGTGACGGACGCCAGCTGGCTGCCTACTGCGAGGTTTGAGCCCGACCCGGATCCTCCATCGGGGATGGCGGTGCGGCCGGAAGCGGACCGCGGTGCAACTGGATTGGATTCTGGCGTGCGAGACAGGCTTTCGATTTCTTTTTGGTACCGGGTGACCTGTTCCGAGAGAATAGCGATCCTCTGTCGATACTGCACCAGTTGTTGTGCCGCCCGGGTTTGGTTGGGAGCGGTCGCAGTCTCGTTGTCGCGGGATGGGATGGCCGACGGCGCCGGATCGTTATCCCCGGTGTGACTCGTTTGCACCAGGGAGGGTACATTCAGCAGCATGGAAACGGTAAACAGAAGTACCGCCGTGCCGAGAATGATGAGTACACCGTAGGATACGCCAAGCGTTTTGTGATCACTTTGCATGACACAGATCCTGGAGCCAGGTGAGAGGACCAACCGATTGTGGACAGTTGAAAATAACCCGCAAATCCATGCGTACTCAATTATAGATCGAACGGTGCCCGGACAATCAGAAAACAAAATTATTTCCCACATTGATGACGGCACGGAGCAAGGGGGTGGATCCGATAGGGGGTTTTTAGGCAGGCAGGGGGCGTTATTGGCACGTTGATGGATTGAACGGAAGTTTGTGCATTCCTTTCCCAGACAGTAAAGTCATGGCCAGGTGTTAAGGTTGGCGCTCAATGGAAGGGAGGCCCCGTGGTGGAAAAGAAACCCACTGACCTTAGTTACTCCCGGGCCACGATTGATCTGGGCAGCGGCGAGATGTCCACCGACCAGATCGGATGCAACGACCTCGAAGATTGCATGGG
>CAYYZW010000104.1:0-2923 GCA_964476375.1 uncultured Pirellulaceae bacterium | reverse complement strand
CATGCGGAAAAATCTTTTCACGCGGCGGAAACGCGGTGGGTTTCCACGCTGGAACAGGAGGGGCTCCCTGCGACGCTCCTTCCACGCCATATCCGGCAATACGCCAATGACCAAAAACAGATCCAGGAACAGAGAAATCAGCTTCAGCAACGAAAAGCGGAGGCTGCCCGGTGCCAGGCGGAACTCGACTCACTCAGGCGACGGATCGAGCAGGTTTACCAGGATGCCGGAATGGATGTGACCGAGGGCCCACTGCCGGTGGTGCTACGGGATTTGACGTCGCAACTGGCCGTCGAAAAGGGGAAGTGGTCGAGTTATCGCGGGCTGGCAAAAAAGGATCGACATCTGAAACGAGCCATGTCACGACAAAAGATCCTGGTGGAGGAATACGAAACGCGGCGGGGGGCGTTGTTGGCGCAGACCGGATGCACCACCGAATCGGAATTTCGCGAGCAGGCAGAGTGCCATGCGGAATTTCTTGGCCTGCGGTCGTCGCTGGTGGAACTGGAGGCCGCGATCGATTCGATCATTGGGGATGACGTGACGCGCGACGAGTTGGAGCAGGCGCTGGTGGGAAAGGAAGAAGCCGAGCTCGGCAGGGACCTGGAGGAACTGGCCGAGCGGCTTCAGGGACAACAGGACCGGTGGGGCGAATTGAAGAAGGCAGCCGGAGCGCTGGAGGGTGAAATGGCGGCGGCCGAGGATGATGGCGAGCTGGCGATGGCCGCACTGGAGGTTGCCGGTATCGAACATGACATGCAGATTGCCGGTCAGACATGGCGGTCCTGGGAGGTGGCGGGGAAAGTTCTGGGGCTGGTGCGGGAAGAGTATGAAAGCCAGCGACAGCCAGAAACCCTGCAGGAAGCGTCCAGGTGGCTTCAGAAAATGACGGGCGGCCGTTATACCCGCGTCTGGACGCCACTGGACGAGGATTCACTTCTGCTCGATGACGACGGGGGGCAGGTATGGCCGCTTGAAACCCTAAGTAGTGGAACCCGTGAATCCGTTTATCTTTCGTTGCGACTTGCCTTGATTGAAGGTTACCGAAAACGCGGCGTTGTCCTTCCGGTTGTTCTTGACGACGTGCTGGTCAACTTTGACGCGGAAAGAACTGCGCTTGCCATCGATACAATCAGTGAATTCGCAGGGCTCGGCCACCAGGTACTCTTCTTCACATGTCACGCTCATGTGAAGGAATTGTTTTCGGACCTGGACGTCGATTCGCGTGAGCTCGAATTGCGCGCGGTTCATGCCCCGCGTCTGCGACCTGCCGCCCCGGACGTGGCGCCTGGTGGTAACGAGATAGCGGAAACGCACCCGGTGGCAGGCGATGTGGCCGAGGCACTGGAAATAACAGGCGAGAAGACAGATCGAGGGGCCACGGAGGACCCGGTCGACGATGCCAACGGCGGCCCGCTCGAGGACGATAGCGATAACCGGAATGCCGCATAATCTTTAGAAGGAGACAGTCATGACACCGATTATTCCAGTTCTTCTCGGGGCCATCCTGGGTGTCGATGTCGGATGGACGCCGGCCCCCGACGGAAGTGGGGAGCAGGTCTATATTATCCAGATTGAGCCGGAACTCCTCGACCGACTCAGCGATGGTGAGGTGGTAACGAGTATTATTGACTCTCGTGCCGGGGCGATCACCCAGTTTCGCATCCAGGTCGGGAATGGAAAGCTTCCGCGGCTTGCGGCTGCCTCGCCGGGAACCGAGGACGCGGAACAGCCCGAGGTGATCCATTCCATCCTGCCACCGGTTCCGGACGAGCAGGTTCTGACCATCTCCGCGGCGCCGGCGCCCCAGGAACCGGACGTGACGCCCCACGCACCCTCCCTCGACGTGCGACGCGCCGGGGAGGAGCCGGTCGGCGGGGATCGGGGGTCGGATTTTTTGTTTAATTTTAGGGCGACCACCGAGACGAACACTTTTCCTGGCGACGAACCGGGGACGTCGGCCGAGCTGACGAATGAAGAGGTGCATGCCGCGATATCGACGGCGAATGACGTGCCACCGCCGGGGGAATTTGTCCCCAATCCGGCTGTTATTTCGCCACAACCTGTCCTGCCGGAGCCAGGCGGGGGCGACACCTCCGTCAACGCACCGGCTGCCGCGGTCGATGCGAAGCCTTTCGTCGAGGTTGCTCCGGCGACCTACGAGGAGATTGTTGACGCACTCACCGACCGGCCGGATGCTGAACCGCCGCGGGGCCAGGCCGCCCGGCCGTGGCTTCCGTTCACGTTAACCTTCATGGCCTTACTTGCATCCCTCGGCGGAAATGCCTACCTGGGATATATTTTTATAGCGCTTTACCGGCGGCACCGACAGGCCAGCAATGCTGCGAACGCAAGTACTCCGGCCGTGGAACAGGCCAGCCATTCCGAGCCGGTCTAGGGTCCGCTCGATGTGTCCGCGGCAGCAGCCTCCGTCTCGTCGTCGATCTCGTTGATTTCCCTTCGGAGCATGTTGAGAAGGGTTTGAAGAAATGCCACCGCCATGGGGCCGACCAGGATGCCGATCGGCCCGAGCGCCTGGACGCCACCAATCACGCTGAGCAAGGCAAAGAGGGGGTGGAGGCGTGATTGCTTCTTCAAGACCATCGGCTTGATGATATTGTCCGCCAGAGAAACCGGTATGGCGCCATAAGCAAGGAGGAGCCCTCCGGCGACGACGTGATCGGTGCCCAGCATGAGATACAGGCTGGCGGGCAGCCAGATCGCCGCGGCACCGACAAAGGGAACCATGGCGAATAATATGGTCAGCAGCGTGAGGAAGAACGGGGATTCCAGTCCGGCGACCCAATAGCCCAGGCCGGCCATGAGGCCCTGGACGACTGCAGAAAGCAAGGTGGCAAGAACAACGGCCCTGCTCACGTTTGCGAATTCCACGACGAGTTCTCGCTCGTAATCATCGGCAAGC
>CAYYZW010000103.1:0-2657 GCA_964476375.1 uncultured Pirellulaceae bacterium | reverse complement strand
GGCTGAAATGGCCGACAAACGTCTCATCCGGGTTCAGAATGATCGCCGGCTATTAAAGGTTGAAGCATCATAATTTAGTCGGTGCACATCGCAAGGAGTCGGAATGAAATGAGATGGTTTCATGTGATCCTGGTTCTGGTGACATCGATCGTAGGGTTGGCTGACCTTTCCAGTGCTGCCGAGGGTTGGACACGGGTCGGTGTGGCACGCGTGAATGTGACACCGGAACATCCCACCCTGCTGGCTGGTTACGGCGGACGTACCGGTGAGTACCAAGGCATCGATCATCCGATCTGGGCGCGCGCTCTGGCCATTGGCGAGGATGATCCCGTGGTGGTCGTGGCTGTCGACAATTGCGGAGTGCCGGCGGCAGTGACCCGGGTCGTGGCTACCGAACTGGCCGAGCGACACGGTATGACACGCGACCGTCTGGTGATCTGCAGTACCCATACTCACAATGCGCCTACGCTGACCGGCTATGCTCCGGTCGTCTGGGGTGGACGAGCCAGCGCGGACCAGGTGCAACGGGTAAATCGCTACACGCAGTGGCTCACTCGCAAGATCATTGAAGCTGCTTCTGCCGCGCTTCGTGATCGACGTGAGGCGCGGCTCTCCTGGGGGCAGGGAATGGTTCGTTTTGGAGGGAATCGTCGAGTTCTCTCGGGCAAGCAGTGGGCAGGCTTTGGTTTCCAGTCGGATGGTCCCGTGGATCACAGCCTTCCCGTCATGGTGGCCCATGACAGGAAGGAGAGGCCGATTGCCGTGTGGACCAACTACGCGTGCCATTGCACTACCGTGGGGTCTCGCAATCATGTCGGGGGTGATTGGGCTGGTTTTTCCAACACGCATATTGAAGAGAAGTATCCCTCGGCGGTCGCCTTGACGACGATCGGATGTGGTGCCGATGTGGGTCCTCAGCCAGGAGGCAACCTGGAGCTTGCCAGCCAGCATGGGGCGGCGATTGCCGGGGAAGTCGAACGATTGCTCAAGGGTCCCTTAACCGAGTTAACAGAAACGATTGCAGCTGAGCAACGGATGATCCAGCTGCCCCTGGCCCGCTCACCGGGGAAAGAGCATTTCGAACGGCTGTCGCAGGATGCCGGTTTCCATGGTTACCATGCCAGGCAGATGCTCAAGCAACTGGAGAACCAGGGACAACTGGCCACTCACGTGGATTACCCGGTGACCTGTTGGAAGTTTGGTGAAGAGTTGGCGATCGTCTTCCTGGCAGGTGAGGTCGTGGTGGACTATGCCGTGCGGCTCAAGACCGAAATGGACTGGAGCCGGCGCTGGATCAATGGTTGGTCCAATGATGTACCCAGTTACATACCGTCACGACGCATCCTGGCGGAAGGTGGTTACGAGGCGGGTTTTTCACAGATCTACTACGAGTTGCCGACCCACTATGACCCGGCCCTGGAAGACTTGATCGTGGGAACGGTCAGGAAGATGGTTGGGAATCGATTTGGGAACCCGGCGGGACAGAAGAAACCCACATTCCTGGAATTCCCCGGCGGTAAGGAATGGTTTGCTGAACGCGTGAATGACTGGGCGAAATCGCTGAGCCCACGGCAGCGTGAACAGTACTCCCGGATTCGTGAACTGGCTCGTCATTCGCAGAATGGTTTCGATCGACTGGTTACGAAGGAGCCCAAGGAAGATGCGTGGTTTAATTACTCGGGTAGGAAAGAGAACCGACCTTACATTCGGCAACAGGAAAAGGGTGCCTTGCTGGCCTGGAAAACAGCTGGCCTGCAACCTGTGGAGCAGGAAACGGTTGTGCTTGTTTTTGCCGGGGGCCTGGGTTGGATTAGCCAGCCGGCTACTGCCGGTTTTCAAATGACGATTGAGGGCCAGCATTCGCTGCAACTGGATGTGACCCTGGCGGTGAATACCTGGAAATCGGCCGACCAACGATTCCAGCTGCACTACTTTCCTACCTGGCAGTCGGATGTGGATTCCGGCGGCCTGTTTTACCTGGTGATGCCACGGAACGTGCTGCCAGTTGGACAATCCGTGTTACTGGAAGTGGCTTCGTTGGGTAGTGGTTCCCAGCGGTGGTTTTCCGTGGACAGGATGCAGGATGTGAAAGAGATCGAGAAGCTGGTGTTGGATGCGCTCCAATCGCGACAGCCCTAGCCGGGATTTTCCGGGTCCTGTTCCAGTGCTCTCGTTCCTGGTCAGGGAAAACTGCCGTGATCCTGGCCACACCCTGGAGTCCCAAATACCCCCGGGGGTGTTTATCGGTATCCGGACCGGGGCTGACACACGCCCCCTGCCCGCTTCGTTTCAACTCGCCAGCTGCTGCCGTAGGATGCGTAAACGGAAGCTGTGCATGAAGCTCGAATATCGGTGCGAGAATTGTAATGCCTAATGAAGTGTCTATTGCATTGACCATTGGAGTCGGGGTTCTTTTTATTGCGATCCTACTGTTTGCCTTCTGGACCAAGAGTGTTCTTGCTAAACGCAGGGCAGCCTGGATCGCGGCTGCAGAGATATTAGGAATCGACTTCAAGGAGAATGTTCGTTGGTTACGTGGGAGCTTTTGTTCGCTTGAAGGCAACTACCACGAATACTCTGTCTCGATTCAGATGGTTCTCGAGGGGAGCGGGGAAGATGCGAGAGGTTTTACCGTGTTTTCCATTTTATTCCCGCAG
>CAYYZW010000102.1:0-22658 GCA_964476375.1 uncultured Pirellulaceae bacterium | reverse complement strand
TGACGAGGCGCTTGGTGCCAGTATTGACGAGACAGAGGACATGGTGCTGCGGTTGGGACTGGGGCGGACTCTGGCAGTCTTCGATGTTCCCGAGGCGATTCCAGGACTTCGCCAGGCCAGTGAGTCAGATATTCCCGAGGTGAGGATTGCTGCCTGCAGGGCCTGGGAGATCCAGTCATCTCCTGAGCGAGTTGGGATCCTGCTTCAAAGAGTCGCCGGGGATACCAACCAGGATGTGCGAATTGCAGCGATGCGGGCGCTAGGGACCTGCCGGGCCACAACGGACCAGCCACGAATCCGTGAGTCTCTGGTGGATCTGCTCGACGATGATGACCCTGCCATCCAGTACGCGGCCGCCCAGTCGCTTGAGGCATCCAGCGGACTGGACCTGAATACGAATATCCGGCTCTGGAAAGATCTCCTCTCCGGAGAGACGAGTGAAAGCCAGGCATTGCGGAATGCCGATGCAGTTCGCATGTCTGCTTTCGAGCAGCTCCTTCAATCGGGTTTCACCGTCAGCGACCTGATGCCCTGGAACTGGTTTTAGGGCTTCTGGGAGGCGACTCGGATGCGATCATGGGTATGGATCCTGCTGGGCCTCGTGCTGCCCTGCCTGGTAGCTGGTGAGGCGGTCGGCCAGCCATTGCCGCCTCCCCTTCCCTCCCCGTCCCGGCCGCCGCTGTCGGCCCCGCTCCAGGCTCTCCAGGGGAAGATTCGGCGCACCTTGAGATACTATTATCAACGGCCGCCACGTGTGGCAGAGCAGTCTCCCTGGTCCGTGATGCACAGCCTGGTCGCGTTTGGTATCGATACGGAACTGGATGCCGGTGACCGCCACGTCAACGCGATCGGCTGGCTCTGCTGGAACCAGCCAGCACGGGGAATCCGCCTGCTGGAGATCCAGGATTCTCTTCCGGCCCCCCGCCAGGGCCCCGGGCTGGAAGGCCACCAGGGGCAGTTGCTTGCGATGCTTGCCCAGTCACGGGTGCGGATGGACTATGGAATCAAGGTGGCGGGACAGGACTTTACCGTTGCCGACCTGGTTCGTCATGAACAGCGAGGATGTCGGTCCGGCCATGAACTTACTTTCAAACTGATTGGCCTGGCGCACTATCTTCCGAGTGACAGCCGCTGGAAGAATGATCGCGGGGAAAGCTGGACGATCCAGCAGCTGATCAAGCAGGAGCTGGCCCAACCGGTCAATGGGGCGACCTGCGGGGGGTCCCACCGCCTGATGGGATTGAGTTACGCGGTAGAGAAAAGGAAGCAGCGACAGGAACCGATCCAGGGCGAGTGGGAAAAGGCGGCTGGGTATCTTCAGCAGTATCACCGTTACACTTTCACGCTGCAGAACTCCGATGGGAGTTTCAGTACCAGCTGGTTTGTCGGTCGCGGACAGTCTGCGGACCTGACCGAGCGGCTAAGAACCAGCGGCCATGTCCTGGAATGGCTTGCCTTTTCACTTCCTTCCGGCCAGCTTGAAGATCCCCGCATGCTCCACTCGGTCGATTATCTTGTTGACCTGTTGTGGGATGGCCGGGGACGGGACTGGCCGGTTGGGCCGCTGGGCCATGCCTTGCATTCTCTGGTGATTTACGATGAACGGGCGCTGGGTGGGATCCCAGGCCAGGCGGCCAGGGAGCTTGGCCGGCCACCGGATGTCAGCCGCCTGCCCTGATCCTGTTTCCGCCGTGTGTGCCAGGGTCCCTTCTAGGATTCCCGGCCCACGACCCGCTGGAGCAGTTCCGGGGGGATGCCGATATCGATCACGTGGATCTGGCCAACCTGGAGTTGGCGAGATTCCAGGAGCAGGCCTGGCTTGGGGGCGACGAAAGTAAAAGTATGCCCGGCCTGGAAACAGGGGGTTCCGGTCTCTCCACTGTCACAGTCCAGTCCGCTGGGAATGTCCAGTGCGACGCGGCGGTCATCCCTCTCGTTGAGCCACCGGATGGCATCATCCGTAGGAGAGCGGGGGTCACCCTGGCTGCCGGTCCCCAGCATGGCATCGATTAACCAGCAGGCACTGGTGAGCTGTTCCATCTTTTCCCTGGTCGTCTGGTGGCGAAGGAGCGTGACTCCCGGGAGTGGATTGTCCTGGAGCTGCTGCAGGTTGGCCCGGGTGTCCGTCGAGAGTACCTCGTCAGGATGCCCAAGGACCACGCTCACCTGGTAGCCGAGTGGTTGCAGGTGCCGGGCCATGACCAGGCCATCTCCCCCGTTATTTCCCTTCCCACACACGATCAGCACGCTGCGAGGGTCCTGGTCACGGTGAAGCTCGTCGAGGAGCATGGCGGATGTCCTGCCCGCCTCTTCCATCAGGGCAAGGCTGGAGATCCCATACTCGCCGGTGGCGAGCTGATCGACCTGGCGGGCTTGTTGTCGAGTCAGGATATCCATGCAGGGCAGAATTTCAGGCATTGCTGGGAGGCGAAGGACGATTATACAATGGATAGCCTGCCAGCCGATATCAGGCAGTCACGGGACAACCGGGAGGGAATGGTCGACGATGCCGATTTACGAGTACGCCTGTAACGCCTGTGACATCGAATTTGAATTGCTGGTGCGGGAGGACCGGGGCCAGCAGTGTCCGGAGTGCGGCAGCAACGCATTAACTCGCCAGTTCAGCGTGCCTGCCGCCCATGCCTCCCAGTCAAGCTCCTCGCTTCCTGTCCAGGGGTGTGGACGTCCTCGTTGCGGGGATGGCATTTGCCGGGGCGGGTTGTCCTAGTCGCGCGAGCAGGCTGCTGCTAGGGGAACAGGTAGAAGCCACCTGTCATGACACCCGCTTGCCAGAGCCCGCCCTTGATGCTGATCGGGAAGCCGGGGCGAATGGTCGGTGCCGGAGAGCCGGGACGGAAAACCCCCAGCGTGTAGATACACTCGTTGTGAGGATGAATCCCCGCGCGGTAGGGAACGATTGCCAGGTCGGCCAGGAAACGGGCACCGCTTCGCAGTGGCTGGATCCAGGGTCCGGCGGTAAAGCCATAGCGTTCAAGCCCCTCGTCCTCAAAGTAGCCAGGTCGTTTGCAGAGTGCCGAGGCGGTCCAGTTGAGCGTGATCGGGGTATAGTCGCGACGTGAGGAGGCGTCCCCGGCAAGCTGGCAATCCAGTGGAAATCCCCAGGTGTCCGAGACGTAGCAGCGGTCAATATCACTGAGCTTGTCCAGGGGGAATGGTTGCTGGCTACCATCTTCCAGCTGGATAACCACCCTGCCGAACTTCACGTCTGCCAACCGGCCACTGGCGATAGCTTTGCCCTGCTGGTCTTTCCACTGGCGGACTTCTTCCTGGAGCCGTGCGGGAGGCTCACTGAGGTTCGGATTGAACGAGGGTGTGACATCCAGCAGGATCGAGGAGAGAGGGGTGGGTCGTAATTGCCGGATCGTCTCCTCGCAACTGACACTTCGGCAATTCAGGATCGGATTGCCCGCGTCCTCCACGTCCTCTTCTTGAAGAAGCAGGGTGGGGATGACCAGGAAGTCTTCCTGGAAGGTATCCTGCTGGTGGTTCTCCGTGTTCGGTGGCTCCAGTCCTGGTGGCATCCCTGCCTGCCCCGCCTCCTCCAGGAGTGCCGGCCTTTCGGCTGGTTCAGCGGTCTGCTGGCCACTGGAAGGGAGGAGGATGAATTCAGGTGGGGCCAGTGGAGCCTCTTCGATTGGGGCCGTTGAGGGGACGTCGATAAAGTCATTCGCCTCCTGTCGGCTGGGCACGTCAATCGGGGGCGTCGGCTGCGTGGGCAGCAACTGGATCCTTGTGGGGGGGAGTTCGGACTCGGCAGCAGGCGACCTGGACGGTGCCGGGGAGGGTTTTATCTTCAGCTTGAACGAGGAACCACGATCAAGCTGGACCTGGGGTCTGCCGCTGGGCCGGAAGAGTGGATCTGCGGCCTGCAGCGAGTACCACGCCAGGGTGGCCAGCATCAGCACCACGGTGGCAGGCAGGAATCGACACGCCGACCGGAGAGGGAAAGGGGAGCCAGGTTTACTCGTTGCCCGTTGGGTACTCCGGGCTGTAGTTGGGGGATTCTTGTGTGATCGCGATATCATGCGGATGGCTCTCCCGAGTACTGGCTGCGGTAACTCGTATGAAACTCGCCTTGACCCTTAATTCATCGATCGTGGAAGTGCCGCAGTAGCCCATGCCAGCCCGCAGGCCGCCAACGAGCTGGTAGACGTAGTCGCTCAAGGAACCCTTGAACGGAACTCGACCCTCCACTCCTTCTGGAACTAGTTTTCCCTTGCCCGGTGTTCCCTGCCGGTATCGTTCACTGGAACCCTTGACCATCGCTCCGAGGGATCCCATGCCCCGGTAGGACTTGAAGGTCCGTCCCTGGTAAAGGATCATCTGGCCGGGACTTTCTGCCAGGCCGGCAAAAAGCCCACCGATCATGACGCAGTTGGCACCGGCCACAATGGCCTTGGTAACGTCGCCTGAGTAACGAATTCCTCCGTCTGCAATGATCGGGATATCCGCTTCCGCCGCTGCCTTGGCGGCCTCGTAAACCGCGGTGATCTGGGGTACGCCGACGCCGGAAATAACCCGGGTCGTGCAGATCGAACCTGGTCCGATACCAACCTTGACGGCGTCCGCCCCGGCCTTTGCCAGGTCGAGGCAGCCTTCGCGGGTTGCCACGTTACCCGCGATGACGTCGATATCCCATCTTTTCTTTATCTCCTTAACTGTTTCAATGACGTTCTTGGAATGACCGTGGGCAGAATCGACGACCAGTACGTCGACTCCTTTTTCAATCAGATTTTCAGCCCTTTCCAGGTCAAAAACGCCGATCGCCGCCCCGACACGCAGTCGCCCAGACGCATCCTTACATGCATCCGGGTACTGCTTCATCATGTCGATGTCTTTGATCGTAATCAGGCCCGTCAGTTTGTATTCATCGTCAACCAGTAAAAGCTTCTCTACTTTTTTAGCCGTTAAAATCTGTTCAGCTTGCTCAAGCGTTACAGTTCCCGTGGCCGTGATCAGGTTCTCACTGGTCATCACCTCCGAAACGGACAGGTTGTCGTCTTCCAGGAAGCGCAGGTCACGCCGAGTGAGGATACCGACAAGCTTTTTCGAGCCATCCACAATGGGAACGCCCGACACGTTGTGCTGGTCCATCAAGTCCTGGGCTCTGGCCACCGACGAGTCGGGCGGCAGTGTAACCGGGTCGGGGATAATGCCGTTGGCACTTCGTTTTACCTTGTGGACCTCGTCCCTCTGGTCCTCGATCGACATGTTCTTGTGGATCACGCCGAGCCCCCCTACTTCTGCCAGGGCGATTGCCATGGCGCTCTCTGTGACAGTGTCCATGGGGGCACTGAGCAGCGGAATATTCAGGTTGATACGAGCTGTCAGCCGTGTGGCCGTCGCGACATCGGCCGGCACCACCTCGCTGTAAGCGGGTTCCAGCAGGACATCATCAAAAGTGATGCCGGTGTACTTGATCTTCTCGTCCATGTTCAGGGAGCTCGAAAAGAGAGGAGAGTGGGGGCTGTGTGGAGATGGCACCAGGTGGCTGCCAGGGGAATGAAGCATTATGTCCTTGTGTAGAAAATTTGGCAATCCACCCGGTCAGCCGGGGGACGCACCGTTATGGTGATTCGGGATCAGGGTCCTCCTCTTCCGGTTTACCGGTGCGTTTTCCCTTGCGTCGTCCCGCGTTGTCCTTGGTTCCATAGTCGATCAGCTCCAGCGTGCTGCGTCGTGTCACCATGTCGGCCTCGTTCGTTTCGAAGGACCGGTGAGCGATAATGCCACCCGGGACATCCGCACAGTAAGTCTCGTCGGTGGTCGTTACTTTCTTGTTTTGCGTGTGGACTGTCTTGAGGTGACAGACAGTTTTGGTTTCACCGAGGACCTTGTGGGCCAGCCCGTGCTCTTCGACCGAGACCTGGGTGTGGTACTGCTGGGTGTTCTCGTTATCGAACAGCATGGTCGTGCGGCGGAAGATGAAGGGGGCCACCTCCTTGTTTGCCAGCACCACGCTCTGCCGCCGCCCGATCTCGCCGCGCAGGGTCACCTCCAGCTTGTCCACAGGAATGGAGGTTCCGTTGAAATCCAGTTCCTCTGCTTTTCCCTGACGCTTGAGGTTGATTTTTCCGTCGCCATTGACCGTGAAGCTTCGGGTGATCTGTTTTGGTTCCGAGGTGATGCGACGGTCCCCGATCTCCACCGTCACCTCCACTTCCAGCGTGTAGTTGTTGCCTTTTTTCCCGACCAGTGTCGTGGTGGTCTCGGTTTTTGTCGTGCTGGTGACCGTGCCTTCCTTGTCGAGCATGTCACTGATCACACGGACGGTCTTCCAGCTCCCCGGCTTGCAGTGCCCCCAGGCGTGCTGGTCGGGCGAGAGAATCCATTCCTGGGCAACCGCCCCGGGGAGACCAAAGGAAAACAACGCCAGGCAGCAGATGGTCATGAGCGTCCGGGGTCGCTGCCAAAGACGGCGGACGATGCCGGTCGCATGGAGGGTGCATTCAAGGTGGACTGGGTAATGGGCCACGACTTGTTTTCCTGACAGGGATCCTCCCCATTGCCCCCTGTCGCAGGGAGAAAGGATCGTCCTGGAAATGGGCTTTCTTGTTTTCATTCTATGGCACGATTGGGAGGGGTGGGAAGCGAGGCGGACAAAACTGCCCCGCTCTATTCAGGAAAGCGTCTGGACCAGTCCTTCGACAAGCTGGGCATCCTGGGCCGGGAAAACGGAACGCAGGTCCAAGACCAGGCGGCCCTGGTGGACCCTGCCCATGATGGCAGGTGAAAGATTGCGGAGTTGCCTGGCCAACATGTCCAGCGAGATGTCCTGGGGCGTGATGGCAACGGTCCAGGTCTCGATTTCCTGGGTCGGAACCGATCCACCCCCCAGGTAGGTGATGTCCGGCACCGGCTCTGCGGATTCCAGGCCGGTCGCTCCATCCAGCTGGCTGGCAATCGATTCCGCTCGTTCCTGGAGGACCGCGAGTGGAGTCGAGAGTAGCTTCAGGAGAGGAATGCGTTCGGTGGCCATGGCGGGATCCTGGTAGATGCGCAGGGTCGCCGCCAGGGCGGCCAGTGTTATCTTGTCGACCCGCAGGGCCCGCATCAGTGGATGGCTGCTGATCTTCTTGAGCAACGCCGCGCGACCGACCACGATCCCGCACTGGGGACCTCCCAGCAGCTTGTCACCGCTGAACAGGACGATGTCGGCCCCCGTTTTCAGGCTCGATGCCGCCAGGGGTTCTCCACCGATTCCGAATTCGCTGTAATCGTAAAGGGCGCCTGACCCGATGTCGTCAATCACCGGGAGGTCATGCTCCTGGCCAAGTGCCACCAGTTCTTCAAGTGGGACCGCCTGGCTGAAACCCTCGATCCGGTAGTTGCTCGTGTGTACCCGCAACAGGGCCCCGCTCTGTTCATTAATCGCCCGGCGGTAATCCTCGAGGTGGGTCTTGTTGGTTGTTCCCACTTCCCGCATTGTCGCTCCACTGGCGGCCATCACGTCGGGCATTCGGAAACTGCCACCAATCTCCACGAGCTGCCCCCGCGAGACGATCACTTCCCTGCCGGCCGCAAGGGCTGCCAGTGCCAGCACGGTGGCACCCGCGTTGTTGTTGACGACCGTGGCTGCCTCTCCACCGACAAGCCGCAGGAGCAGGGATTCGACTGCGGTCACTCTTTGCGAACGTGTTCCACTATCCAGATTGACTTCCACGCTGGAATACCCCCTGGCGACGGCGTGAATTGCATCCCAGGCCTCATCCGCCAGTGGTGCCCGACCAAGGCCGGTATGAAGCAGGATGCCGGTGGCGTTGATGACAGGCCTGAGAGAGGGTATCTCCCCATGTCCAATCCGCTCCGCAACCTGGCTGGCAATCTGTTCAGCTGTTGTGGCCGGACGTCCTGGCTCGGCGAGAAGCTGGTTGCGGAGGTCATCCAGGTGTTGCCGGATGTGAAGTGTGACGACCTGCTGGCCATGAATCCGCACAGGTTCCTCCAGCAGCGGATGCTGCAGCAACTCATGCACGGCGGGGATATTTCGCAGTTCAGAAGACATCGTGTTGATGGCCCTGGGGAGGGAAGCAGATGCGGCGTGCTGTGCCTGCTTCCATCTTCGACCCGTGGGGGCAATCGATCAAGTGTCGCCGGCCTACTTGAGGTACCGCAGGTCTCCATCGCGACGCGTAAAATCGGCACGATCCAGATATTCACACAGGGGAACAGCGTATTTGCGGCTTGTTTTCAGGATGTCACGAATGTCACTCATCGCCAGCCCTTTCCCATCCGCCATCGAACTGGTCAGTTGATCGCGTATTGTGCGGGCGGTTTCAACGTGCAGGAAGTACTCGTCCGAGACCTGCACCAGGTCCCCGTTGACAGCCGCCAGGGCAATCAACTCAGGCACCGCGGATTGCAGTCGTGGTGCGGCCTTGGTGAGTTGTGTGACCGTGGGGGTTTCAATACCTGCCTGCTGGTACTGGCTGACCAGGTCTCCAAGCAGGTTCTGCTCGTTTCGAGAGAGCTTGGGGCCCCGCCCCTTGAGCCCGATGGTACGTTCTTCCAGCACGATAAGATCCTGCCTGGAAAACCGCTGGAGCATGGCCCGCAAGAGGGGCTCGTTCTGGACATAATCAAAGCGGCTGAGGAACCGGTCTCGCTCGAAACGGGTCCGCAGTGGCTCGGCATCGTGCATCTTGTTCAGTGCCGATTCCATCCGGTTCCAGAACCGGTCCAGTGCCCGCACGTGAATGCGTTCTGTCCGGCTGGGCGAGACAGGAATTTCCCAGAGCGTGCCGGTTTCCACAAGCTGGTCCAGCAGGGTGTGGTCGTGAAGCCCCGTGCGCCATGGGAGCTGGCTTGCAGTCAGTTCCTTCAGGCCGGTGACGAAGCAGGCTGCTGCGGCCCTCTCCAGTGGATTTTCTGAATCGAGCAGCTGGACCTGCTTGAGAACCTCGTCGTCGATCATCCTCAGCTTGGTGGCGGCCGGGTCCAGGATGGTTCCGCCACCGATCGTCACCATCGGGGACTCCGTGCGAATCACGAACGGCTGTCCCCAGCCACTCACAGCCGGTTCTCGCAGGTAAAACTGCACCAGCCCCTCCTGCCCCGGCTCCAGCTTTTCCTTGTCAAGGAGTTTCACACTGCAGTTAATCTCCGCTGTTCCAAGGTGCAGGCGGACAGCAGCCCGGTCCTTTAACGGTCGAATGACCTGCGGGAGCATTTCCAGGCGTGCCGTGACGAGCGTATCGGCATGCAGGTGCCCCGGGGAGGCAAGTTCCTGGCCCCGGCGGATGTCCCCATGGTGCACGCCCGCCAGGTTGACGGCAGCTCGCTGGCCTCGCTGGACCTGTGGGACCTCGTCATCGTGGTTGTGCAGGCCGCGAACCCGAACCTCCACGTTTCCCGGTTCCAGCAGCAGGGAATCTCCCAGCGAGGCGGTGCCGGAGGTGACACTTCCGGTCACCACCGTACCGTGGCCGGCCATGGTAAAGACCCGGTCGATGGCCATCCGAAAAGGGCCAGCCAGGGCCTGCTCGTCGTAGCGGGCAGTCACGTCCTGGGCGGCTTTGAGCAGCTCTTCTCGCAGCTGGTCAAAACCCTCGCCCGTCTCGGCACTGGTCTGAACCAGGGGGGCGTCTTGAAGAAAGGTTCCCTGGCAGAGTTGTCGGGCCTCTTCACTGATCAGTTCACGCCAGTCCTCATCCACCAGGTCACACTTGGTGATCACGATGATGCCGTGGGAGAGCCGCAGCAGGCGGAGGATGTCAAGATGTTCACGGGTCTGCTGGTTGACCGAATCGTCGGCGGCGATCACCAGCATGGCCATGTCCATCCCGGTGGCCCCGGAGAGCATGTTCCGTACGAACCGTTCATGGCCTGGCACATCCACGATGCCGAGCTTGTAAGGGGGTAACTCCAGCTGGGCATAGCCAAGCTCGATGGTGATCCCGCGTTTCTTTTCTTCGGGTAGCCGGTCCGTGTCGGTGCCGGTCAGCCGCCGTATCAGCGCGGTCTTTCCGTGGTCGATATGACCGGCAGTACCCAGAATCAGGTCGGTGATCATGGCCCAGCTTCAGGTTCCGGGGAAACGCGAGCGGGGAGCGACATGCCCCCTACTTCCAGCATGCTCCTGTATAACATGATCTGGATCAGCTGCCATTGAGATGAAGCGGCAGTTTGTCGGCCGCTTTCTGTGGCGCGCCCCGGTTCTGTCACGGATTTACAGCGAGAATACCTATTTCACCCGTGGCTGGGCGAGGAATTCCTGGATCGTTGAACTGGGTCGCGATGGTTCCGTTTTCTGCAGCCACGAGGGCACGCTGAAGAGGGACCTGGATGCAGGAGTGGTTTGATTACGAGTGGTAAAACCTCGTGATCCGGTCAGGGGCATCCGCGCAGCAGGGGTCGGCTGGGGTCGGGCCCAGGGCATGAGCATGTCACGGGCCCCGGTCAGTACCTGCCCCGGAAAGGCGATCGTTGATTTGACCACGTCCTCGCTGTTGCGTTTGAAACCGTTCCAGCACTGCTCGGGTGTGGGTGGTTTAGGGATCTTGGCCCAGGAAGGAACGAGCGAGATCTGCGGTAGCCAGCTGTCCCCTGCCTCCGCTGCTGGATTGAACAGGAACGCCAAAGCGACGATGGCCAATGGAGCCAGGATAGAATTGCGGGCCATTTTTCCCTCTTTCCGGACAGTGGAGTGGTCAGCCGATTATTTACGCCGCGAGAGTCTCCCAGATTCGCTGGTCTTCGTCCAGAGCGATCTTCCCTTCTTCCTCCCCGCCGTGGTTTGGCCTAGCATAGAAAGAAGTCTCCCCCCCAGATGGGCGTGAAAGGACAGGGTCTGATGTCACAGGTGGTTGGTTTTCTTGGCGCGGGCCAGATGGCCCGCGCGCTGGCCGGCGGATTTCGCCAGGCAGGGTTAGTGGACGGAGAAAATGTTGTTTTCTTTGATCCGTCGCCGGACGCGGCGGATGCGTTCCAGCAGGCAGTTCCCGGGAGCCGGGGACTGGAGGACGAGCTTTCTGTCGCACGGCAGGCCGACTTGTTGTTTCTGGCAGTCAAGCCCCAGGTCATGCCGTTGGTACTGGAAAAACTTGCCGGACAGGTCACCCCCGGGACACTGGTCGTCTCGATTGCTGCAGGGATCGGGCTTGGACGCCTCGTCGAGGCACTGGGAAGTCAGAGGGTCATCCGGGTGATGCCCAATACCCCCTGCCTTGTCGGCAGAGGGGCATCTGCCTTGAGTGCCACGGATGCGGTCGGCCCCGAGGATTGCCAGCTTGTCCAGGAACTGATGGAGTCTGTGGGGATTGCCGTCCGTGTCCAGGAAGACCAGATGGATGCAGTGACCGGCCTGTCGGGCTCGGGACCTGCCTATATTTACAGCGTGATCGAGGCGCTCAGTGATGCCGGTGTGGCAGAGGGCCTGCCTCGCCAGGTTGCCAGCCAGTTGGCCGCGCAGACCACCCTTGGTGCCGCTGTCATGGTCCAGCAGACGGGCGAACCCCCCAGCGTGCTGACGGACCAGGTGACCAGTCCGGGGGGGACAACCATTGCCGGCCTGCAAACGCTTGACGAGCATGGGCTCTCCGCCGCCCTGGGGGCCGCCGTGGAATCGGCAACCAGGCGATCGAAGGAACTGGGAGAGTAAGCTACCTCAATAACCACGGATCATTCCCCGCAAAAAGCATCCCCAGGCATGTCTATTTTCTGTAGTATTGATGACAAGCGTGTTCCCCTGTACCGGATCATCTGGATCTCCGAGATTCCCCATTTTTGTGGTGAGCCGGAATGTGAATGCGAGGGACGTTACGAGATCCGCCTCGAACAGGGAGAGTCGGTCTGGGCGAACCGTGAACAGCGAGACAATGTCTGCCAGGAGCTGGAGAAATTGGGCGGAAGAGACGGATCCGACGAGTTCTGGAACTGATCAATTGACCCGGCGGGAGGAGAATGACCGATGTCCCTCTATGAGAACCCCGAGTATCGCTGGCGAGAGACCTTACATGTGCTTTTCAGGGACAGGCAGCGTCCCAGTACGGAGGCTTTCCGGAAGGCATTGGAACGGCTTGGTGACCGCTACGAGATAGACACGGTGGTCGAGAATGACCAGTCCCAGCTGGAGTCCCTTACCCTGCGTACCCCGGCCGATAACGCGGCCATGGATATTTCCTTTGTGGAGGGAGAGGACGTGGCCGAGCAACTGGAGGAGTTGCGGCAGCAGATCAGCGAGGATGATGTGATGCCTGGGGAAGAAGAAAAAATGGCCATGCTGGACGAATGTAATGTCCGCTTTGACATTCTCCACTTCGAGCACGTGCAGGATTTTCTCGAGGAGGGGGACGATGAGTTCATGGATCCCGGGGGATTATTGATTGTGGCCGAAACGATCAGTGCCCTCTGCCAGGGGGTTGCGGTGGATCCCCAGTCCGGTACTTTCGTGTAGACCACCGGCCAGCAGCCCTGCCAGGCCGGTTCGCTGGCGGACAGGAACAGGAACAGTTTTCCCTGCAGGATCGAGAGAATGCTTGCCAAGGATATCAAGAACGGGTCGGTGGTGAACTACGAGGGGTCACCCGTGATCATTGAGTCGATGTCTGTCCAGACCCCCTCGGCGCGTGGTGCAGCCACGCTCTACAAGTTCCGGGGCCGGCAATTGCTCAGTGGCCAGAAGACCGATATTACACTCAAGGGGACCGAGTCCCTGGAGGAGGCGGACTTCCAGCGGCAGGCCGTGTCGATCATGTACAGTGACACCACCCACCTGCACCTGATGGACCAGCAGACTTACAACCAGTACTCGCTTGACCGGGAACTTGTTGCCGAGCAGATGAATTACGTTACGGAGTCACTCGAGGGGATCCTGGGATTGATCTACAACGACGAGTGTGTCGGAATCCAGCTGCCGTCGACCGTGGAATTGGCCATCAGCGAGTGTGATCCCGGCGTCAAAGGGAACTCGGCGACCGGGCGCACCAAGCCGGCCACGCTGGAGACCGGCCTGGTTGTCCAGGTTCCGGAATACCTTCGCCAGGGTGAACGGATCAAGGTCGACACGCGCAGCGGGGACTTCCTCTCCCGTGCCACCTGATCATGGGCTGGACTGCTTCCCGGCGCCATGCTAGCTGAGCCGGCTGCCGACTTCCGCGACGATGGCATCCTCTTCCGGGAATTCACCGGTCTGGAGCTTGGAATAGATCAAGTCCCCGTCGACGGTGATTTCATAGCATCCGCCGGATGCAGGTTCCAGTTCCAGGGAAGCAATCTGTTGCTTGTATTCTCCGAGAATTCTGGCGGTCAGACTGACCGCGCGAGGCTCGTAGTTTCAAGCGGAGCAATAACGGAGATGCACTTTCATGGTTTCCCTCCCACGTCGTCAAGAAATTTTAATCTGTGCGCCGCTGCCCGGCAGCGGAAAGGTCACGTGCTCGATTTCTGACTCTTTTTCTTTTTCTTACCGCTGGCCTTGGCCGTAGCGCGGGTTTTCTTCTTTTTGGTTCCGCCACCAAAAGCCTTGTCCCAGTTGGAGGCGTACTTGGGCGTTGTTCCGACACGCAAGATCGTCACGGCTTTTCTCCTCATGCCTTGGCAAAGAATTCAATACAGTGTTTTGTTAACCCATCCCCGGGGAATGGTCAAGAGACGCAGGCCCCTGGGCTATTTATTTCAACTTCTTGTAGCGGAAGCGGGCGGGCTGGTCCTCATTGATCCCCAGGCGTTCTCGACGCTGCCTCTGGTACGTTTCATAATTTCCCTCGCACCAGTGGACATAGCCGTCTCCTTCAAATGCCATCACGTGCGTGGCAATCCGGTCCAGGAACCAGCGGTCGTGACTGGTGACGACCACGCAGCCGGCGTAGTTGGTGATCGCTTCCTCCAGGGCCCGCAGGGTATCCACGTCCAGGTCATTGGTTGGTTCATCGAGCAGCAGGACGTTGGATCCTCGCCGAAGCAGCTTTGCCAGGTGGACGCGGTTGCGTTCCCCACCGGACAGCTCGCCGACTTTTTTTTCCTGGTCGGGTCCACGGAAATTAAAGCGGGAGACATAGGCCCGTGCATTGATGCTTCGACCGCCTATCTGGAGTGTCTCGTGGCCGCCAGAGATCTCTTCAAAGACAGTCTCTTCCGCCTGGAGTGCATCACGGGACTGGTCGATGTAAGCGAACTCCACCGTCGGTCCGACTCTTAACTCCCCGCCGTCGGGATCGAGCTGGCCGGTCATGATGTTAAAGAGCGTTGTCTTGCCTGCCCCGTTGGGGCCGATGACCGCGACAATCCCCCCGGGCGGAAGCCGAAAAGAGAGGTCCTCGATCAGGAGGTTGTCGTCAAATGCCTTCTGTATGGCGTTGGCCTCGACCACCAGGTCTCCCAGGTGTGCTCCCGGGGGGATCTGGATTTCAAAGTCGTCCAGCTTTTCCTCGTAGCCGTCGGCGACCATCTGGTCGTAGGCTTTCAGACGTGCCTTGTTCTTGGCCTGGCGGGCCTGCGGAGCCATTCGCACCCATTCCAGTTCCCGCTGGATCGTCCGCTGCCGGGCCCGGTTTGATTTTTCTTCCTTTTCCAGCCGGGCCTCTTTCTGTTCCAGCCAGGAGGAGTAATTTCCCTCGAAGGGATGGCCCTTGCCGCGGTCCAGTTCGAGAATCCAGCCGGCCACGTTGTCCAGGAAATAGCGATCATGGGTGACCGCCACGATCGTACCGTGGTACTGGGCCAGGTGCCGTTCCAGCCAGGCCACGGCATCCGCATCCAGGTGGTTTGTCGGCTCATCCAGCAGCAGCAGGTCAGGACATTGCAGCAGCAGCTTGCAGAGTGCCACGCGGCGGCACTCCCCGCCAGAGAGCGTGGTGACATCGGCATCCCGGGGAGGCAGGTTCATGACATCAAATGCAATCTCGATTTCGCGGTCCAGTTCCCAGCTGCCACTGATCTCAATCTGGTCCTGCAGGCGGGCCATTTCGTCACACAGCTTCTGCATCTGCTGGTCGTCCATCGGTTCGGCCAGTTGGCCGCTGATCTCGGCGTAACGGTCGAGCATGGCCCGGCGACCGGCCACCGCCTGCTCCACGTTTCCCCAGACATCTTTTTCGGTGTCCAGTTCCGGTTCCTGGGGCAGGTAGCCGCATGTGAAGCCGTCGGTCAGCTGCGCTTCTCCCTCGAATTCCGTGTCCAGCCCGGCCATGATCCGCAGCAGCGTGCTCTTGCCGGATCCATTTCTCCCCAGGACACCGATCTTGGCACCAGGGTAGAATGCCAGCCAGATATTCTCCAGCACCGTCCGGGGACCGTGCTTTCTGGTCAGGTTGGCGATGGTATAGATGTACTGTTTTCCCATCGGGATCACTTTCTTCGGCTTATGACGAACCGGGACAGGTGCAGAAACGGTGGCCTGGCCGACCTGGTAAGATCTTCCCCGCTGCCGGGGCACGGTCCGCCTGGCTGATCACTCCCATTCAATCGTCGCCGGCGGCTTGCTGCTGATATCGTAACAGACCCGGTTGACACCCTTTACCTCGTTGATGATACGAGTGGACATCCGTGCCAGCAGTTCATAGGGGAGGTGGGTCCAGTCGGCGGTCATGAAATCGTCACTGTCCACGCAACGGATGGCAATCGCATCCTCGTAAGTTCTGTCGTCCCCCATCACTCCCACGCTCTGTACCGGTAGCAGCACGGCAAAAGCCTGCGCCGTCTTTTCGTAAAGGCCGGCCTCCTTGATCTCCTCGACCACGATCAGATCTGCTTCGCGGAGTACATCGAGTCGATCCTTGCTGATCGCTCCCAGGCATCGTACCGCCAGCCCGGGTCCGGGGAACGGATGTCTCCAGATCAGGTCCGGGGGAAGCCCGAGTTCCAGGCCCAGTCGGCGAACCTCGTCCTTGAACAGGTCTCGCAACGGTTCCACCAGTTCAAAACCAAGTTTCTCGGGCAGTCCACCGACATTGTGGTGGAGCTTGATCGTGGCGGCGGGGCCATCCTCGGCAGCCCCGCTTTCAATCACGTCCGGGTAGAGTGTCCCCTGGGCCAGGAAGAGGGCATCCTCGATCAGTTCTGCTTCATCGCTGAAGCACTCGATGAACTCGCGGCCGATGATCTTTCGTTTCTGCTCGGGGTCGGTCACCCCTTCCAGGGCCGCCAGGAAACGATCCTCCCCATCGACCACGCGCAACTCGGACTTGAAATGATCCTGGAAGGCTTCTATCACCGCCGCCTGTTCATTTTTTCGCAGCAGCCCATTGTCCACCAGGATGCAACTGAGCTGGTCGCCGATGGCACGGGAGAGGAGGGCTGCGGTGACTGCCGAGTCGACGCCACCGGAGAGACCGCAGATCACGCGGGCCTCCCCCACCTGGCTGCGGATCTCCCTGATTGTCTGCTCGGCAAAATCTTCCAGTCGCCAGGTGCCTGCACAGTCGCAGACCGAGAGCAGGAAGTTCTCCAGCAGCTTGCCCCCCTCGGGAGTATGTGTGACTTCCGGGTGGAACTGGAGGCCGAAGACCGGAAGTTCCCGGTGGCGAACAGCAGCAAACGGACAGCTCTCGGTCCGTGCCAGGGCAATAAAGTCATCCGAGACATTGGAGACCTGGTCCCCGTGACTCATCCAGACATCCATCTCTTTTTGTACGCCGGAAAAGAGCTGGTCATCACTCTCCACGTTCAAGCGTGCCCGGCCGTACTCCCGTGTCTCGGTACTGCGAACTTCTCCCCCCAGCGCATCACAGGCCAGTTGCATTCCGTAGCAGATTCCCAGGACCGGAATTCCCATCTGGAACAGGCCGGGGTTGCAGTGCGGTGAATTCTGGTCGTAGACACTCGAGGGACCGCCCGAGAGGATCAGGCCACGAGGATCGTGCTGTCGGATCCGCTCCACCGAGATGTCGTGCCGGACAATCTCGCAAAAGACATTCTGTTCCCGTACGCGACGGGCAATCAGCTGGGCATACTGCGAGCCAAAATCCAGCACCAGCACACGTTCACGCGCAACGCTTGTGGCGGCCGATTCGGGTTCATTGACAAGATGACTCATCCGCCCACCCCTTTAACGGCGGTGTTTTCCGGAACCCCGCTGCCCGGAAACAACGACAGCCCCGCTGGGAGGCACCATGCCGGTCCAGAGGGACTGAGATCGATAAGCGAATTATACGGATCCCGAAGCGAGTTCACCAGCACCTGCCGAGCACGTTGTCTGGCCAGTCGCGGCTGTTTATGATGACGCCTCCCTGGGGCCGGAAGGCGCAGGGGGCTTGTTCACTGTTTCCTTGCCCAACCGGTCCAGCGTGCATATTCTTCTTACGAATGACGATGGTGTTGCCGCCCCGGGCCTGCTGGCGATGGAAGAGCAGCTGCTTCCATTTGGCGACCTGGTGGTGATTGCCCCGCAGCAGGAGTGTAGTGGCGTGAGCCATTCCATTACCTACCTGCGGCCGCTTACCTGTGAAGTCTCCCCGCGGCCCTCTGGCGAGTCAGGCTGGGCAGTCGACGGGATGCCGGCCGATTGTGTCAAGCTGGGAATCGACCAGCTCTGCACCCACCTCCCCGAGCTGGTTGTCAGTGGTATCAACTCGGGCCTGAATGCGGGCATCAACATTATTTACTCCGGGACCGTGGCCGCCGCCCGGGAGGCATTCTTTTATGGTATCAGCAGTGTTGCTGTCTCACTGGAAGCGTCCCGGGAGATGGACTACAGGGCAGCGGCGGAGCTGGTTTTTCCGATGATCCGTGGAATCCTGGCACACCAGCAGCAACCTGGTTTCTATAACATCAATATCCCCACCCGGGCCTTGCAGGAATTCCAGGGACTGCGAGTCCTGCCGATGAGCCTGGCTCGTTACGGGGATAATTACATCAAGCGAGAGGATCCCAAGGGGCGGCCGTATTACTGGTCCACCGACAGTCCGCCACCATCCCGTTCGGATCCTCCCACCGATGTGGATCTTCTTGAACAGGGACTGGTGACGATCACCCCCCTGCTCTTCGATGCGACCGACCACCAGCTGCTCAGGCAGATGCAGGACTGGGACTGGGAGCAGGGGCCGGCGGAGCGGACCTCCTAGTACCTGTCGCTGTACTGGTCACGCATGCCGTGAAGTGGTTCGAAATGGGCATAGCTGACCACCTTCCATGTGCCAGTATGCTGCTTGAATTCGAGCTCCACATAACGGCGGACGGTCGCGTCCCCCATGCCCAATTCGGCAATGCTGCCGTCAGCGACGACATTAAAGGTTGCCCGGGCGGTCGCCGGCGATCCTGGGAGGATGGTCACATCCAGGTTCGGGCGGACCGAGATGGTGCTGAAATGGTAATTGGGAAATTCCCGACGGGCCTGGTGCTGGATCTCGATCGCCTCTGGATGGATGTGGTCAAGCAGGCCGTTGAGGTCATTGTTCTCCACGACCTTGATCAGGTCCTGGAGCGTGGAAGCGACTTTTTCCCGGTCGGTCTCGACGTGGTGTTCGAGCAGGACCAGCAAAACCGTGACGGCGATCACACCGGCCGAGGCATAGAGAGGCCAGAGCCTGGCCGTTTGGACCCAGCCGCCGATCAAGATTGCTGTTAGCAGGCCGCCTCCAAAAAGAGCCGGCAAGGGGGATTCCAGGAGCCCGGTCATGGTTTCTCCTTCTCATCATGATCGTCCGGACTCGAGGATCCTGGAGAAGACCGACGGTAGAAATGGGTGCACCAGGTGACAATCCAGGCCACGAGCATGAGGACGAAAAGGAAAAAAAATAAGGGCTTTAACTGGACTTTACGGTTCTCGACTGTGGAAGGTTCAACGCTGGGCGTTTCCCCTTGCTCTATCTGGTAGGCTCGCTGCCGGGCCTGGTGCTGTTTTTCCTGGTCCGATTGCCGCTGGGCAAACTTGGGCCGTATCAACAAGAGAAGCGCCAGTCCCACGGCGGCGAAAGCGTAGATCCAGTACCAGGGGGAATCCAGGATCGACTTGCGAGTGCGTGTCGTCACGGTCTTTGCAGGGACTGCTCCCGCTCCCGGTACTGGCGATGTTCATCCCTTGGGGAACTGGGAACCCCCGAAACGAGCTGCTTCCCCCAGTTGCTCCTCGATCCGCAGGAGCTGGTTGTACTTGGCAATGCGGTCACTGCGCGAGGCGGATCCGGTCTTGATCTGGCCGGTCTCAAGGGCCACCGCCAGGTCGGCAATCGTGGCATCCTCGGTCTCACCGCTGCGATGGCTGGTGATGCTGCTGTAGCCCGCCTGGGAGGCCAGGTCAATCGCCGCAATCGTCTCGGTCAGGGTGCCAATCTGATTGACCTTGATGAGGATGCTGTTGGCGATCCCCTCGTCGATTCCTCGCTGGAGCCGTTCCGTATTGGTCACGAAGAGGTCGTCACCCACCAGTTGACAGTTCTCGCCCAGTGCCTCGGTGAGCTGTTTCCAGCCGGCCCAGTCGTCCTCGCTGCAGCCATCCTCGATCGAGCAGATCGGGTACTGCTGGCACCAGCTTCCAAGAAGCTGGACCATGCCGGCTGAGTCGACCTGTTCACCGTCAATCGAGTAAGTTTCTTTCTCCGTGTCAAAGAATTCGGTGGCTGCCACGTCCAGGGCAATGCGGACCTGCTCCCCTGCCCGGTAGCCAGCCCGCTCGATCGCTTCGCTGATCAGTGCCAGGGCCTCGCCATTGCTGGCCAGGTCCGGGGCAAATCCCCCCTCGTCGCCGACGGCCGTATTGAGGCCGCGCCCCTGGAGGACCGACTTGAGGTGATGGAAAATCTCGACACCACATCGCAACGCGTCGCTAAAACGGTCAAAGCCGAGCGGCATGACCATGAATTCCTGGACATCGACCGAATTGTCGGCGTGCTCGCCGCCATTGATGATATTCATCATCGGCGCCGGCAGCAGGGTTGCTTCGGGACCTCCCAGGTACTGGTAAAGCGGTTTTCCGCTGTGGCAGGCCGCGGCCTTGGCCGTCGCCAGGGAGACCCCCAGGATGGCGTTGGCTCCCAGGTTGCTTTTGTTCGCTGTCCCGTCCAGGTCGATCATGCAGGTATCAATAGCCGCCTGGTCCAGGGCGTCCATTCCCGACAGTGCCCCGGAAATGGTGGTGTTGATATTGTGGACTGCCCCCAGCACGCCCTTGCCCAGGTAGATGGACGAATCCCCGTCACGTGCTTCCCAGGCCTCGTGGGCACCGGTGCTGGCCCCGCTCGGTACGGCTGCCAGTCCAAGGCTGCCATCCTGGAGTTCGACTTCCACCTCCACCGTGGGATTTCCGCGACTGTCGAGAATCTGGCGTCCATGAATCCGTGAAATCGCGCTCATGCAAGTTCCCCCCGGGAAAAAGCGGTGTTGGATCGTCTGTGGCCGGCTTTTTCGGTCTGCCAGCCACCGGTGAAACCGCCCATTGTGCCGCGCCTGGCTGGGATTGACCAGCGGGTGGCTCCCGGATGGAATACTCTCTCGTCGGTAGTGGGAAATGCCCGGTACTGTACAATGGCGAGAACCTGGACCGTGACGGTGCACCATGCGGGCCAGTTGCAAGGGAGCATGCCATGTTCAGCGGAATCATTGAAAGCCTGGGGACGGTTGTCCGCCTTGATCCGCAGCCGCCAGGCGTGCGGCTCGTCGTCCAGGCAGGTGAGACCTGGGAGGGGATTTCCGTCGGGGAGAGCGTCTCGGTCAATGGCTGTTGCCTGACAGTGGTTGCCAATATCCAGGGAGAACTCTCTTTTGATGCCGGCGAGGAGACGCTCGCACGTACCAGCCTGGGCCGGTCGCAGCCTTCCAGCCGGGTGAACCTGGAACGCTCGCTGAAAATCGGGGACCCCCTGGGAGGACATTTCGTGACCGGCCATGTCGATGCGATCGGCACCCTGGATCGCCGCGAGGATGACGGGGAGTGGGCGACTTTCTGGTTTTCTGTCCCGGGGCACTGTATTCGCCAGATGGCAAGCAAGGGCTCGGTGGCGGTGGATGGGATCAGCCTGACGCTGGTCGAGGTGAATGAAGGAACTTTTAGCGTGGCCCTGATCCCGCACACGCTGGAAGTGACCACGCTCGGAAGCTTGCAGCCGGGCGAGGCGGTCAACATCGAGACGGATGTACTGGCCAAGTACGTGGAACAACAACTCGACGGTTCCCGCCCCACGCCGGGTTCCTAGCAGGAGAGATGGTGCGATGGCACAACGACAGACAGCATCTTTCCTGATGAAACGCTTCCAGGAGGTCGGGATCCGTCCTGTGACACGGCATGGCCAGAACTTCCTGGTTGACCTGAACCTGCTGGAACTGCTTGCTGCCAGTGCATCGGTTGGTGACCAGGATGTGGTCCTGGAGGTCGGCACCGGGACCGGGAGCCTGACCGCGCTGGTGGCTCCAGACGCGGCTTCCGTGGTCACGGTGGAAATTGACCGACGCCTGGCACAGCTTGCCGCCGAGCACCTGGTTCGCATGGATAATATCACGATGCTCCAGCACGATGCCCTCAAGAGCAAGAACAAGCTTCATCCCGGATTGCTGTCTGCAGTCGAGGAGGACCTTGCCGGCCACCCAGGGAGCCGGCTCAAGCTTGTCTCCAACCTGCCTTACAATATTGCCACCCCGATTATCACGAACTTGCTGGCGACCGAGCTGCCGGTTGCATCCATGACGGTGACGATCCAGAAGGAGCTGGCCGATCGGATGATGGCCTCGCCCGGGACGAAGGACTATGGTGCATTGAGTATCTGGATGCAGAGCCAGTGTGAGGTGGAACTGGTCCGGGTGATGCCGCCCTCGGTGTTCTGGCCGCGTCCCAAGGTGGACTCGGCGATTATCCACATCCGCGTGCAACCGGAATGGCAGGCGCGTTTCCCGGACAGGAAATTTTTTCACCAGTTCACCCGCGCACTCTTCTTTCACCGGAGGAAATTTCTCCGCAGCGTCGTCATCAGTGCCATGAAGGGCAAGCTGGACAAGGCGGCCGTGGATGAACTGCTTGTGGGGATGCAGCTGGGGGCCGATGCACGGGCCGAGCAGCTGGATGTTGCCACCGTGATGGAATTAAGCGAGGCCTTTCGCCGGCGGCTCCAGGAGGAAGGTGTCGCCTAGGCCCAGTCGAGTCCGGTCCGGGACTGGATGCGGTCGGAAAAACCCCCCAGCAGGCCTCCAATCACGTCCCAGTGGTTGACCCGGCGAACCTCGATATCCCCGTGCTCGTTAATTCGCACGATCGAGTCCTGTTCGACACCGGCGGCCTGCAGGTCATCGGCATGAAGCTCGTCGTCTTGCAGGATGTCGGCAAGCACGTGGCCGGTCATCTCGATAAAACGCATCAGTTCTTTCCTCACGCAGAACGAAGAAGTCCCGTGCATTGTAACAACTTGTTTACTGTAAGAATGACTTCTTTTATTCCGTGTGATCTGTCGAGACCGGCGGCTGTCCGGTCGATCGCTGCAGCCGGTTCATGATGTCCTTCTTCATCATCTCCGCTGGCATGCCGGGATGCGGCGGTAGGTGTCGCTTCCCGGCACGACGACCATCAGGCCCAGGACAACGGTCAGCAGCGGTCTGTTTGCGGTAAGACGAATCATTCAATCAGTGGCTATCAACGGAGAAAGTGACTTGTGAAAAGATCTCCGGACATCCGGGGGGAGGCGCCAACCGGGCGCAGAGAACCATCCCTTCTTGATGACCCTGGCAAAGTGAAAAAACCTGCAAAATTGTTTAAAAGCGTCTATTTCCCTGGATGGTCT
>CAYYZW010000101.1:0-3898 GCA_964476375.1 uncultured Pirellulaceae bacterium | reverse complement strand
CAATAGTGGTGGCATCCCGTATCCTGACAACTGGCATCCTCCCGGCATCCCGGGCCCCTGGCCCGCCGATGAGTACCTCCGGCAAGGGGGCGACCGGGAACAGACCGTGAACGTCGCAAAAGACTGGAGCATTGACAACCTGGATTCAGAAGACGCTGTCGTCCATTACCACACGCTCGATGGCAGCATGGTTGTCCAGCCGACCAACCGACTCTCTATCTATGCCCCACGCTTTGGCAGCGTTCGCCGCATGGACGGCATGATCCAACTTGATAACCAGGTCAAGCTGGCCGGCGTCGATGTGCCAACCAGGCTGGGACACCGAAATAGTGCCCAGTCGACATGGGGAATGCTCCAGCAGATGCAGCCCCAGCGCAACCTGGGCGTACGATCCAGCAGTAGCTACCGGGAAAAGACCAGCGGCATTGATCTCTACAATAGGGAGAATGTCCTCTCGGACATGAACATCGATTCGGTGGGAAAGCATCACCAGCATGACCAGCAGGTCCAGCTGGAAAATTCAGAGAAACCTCGACTCGGTGAGTCGGCAACAAGGGCAGAGGACCAGGTGATCAAGCAAAGTGCCCAGGTCACCCTGGACGACAAGCCCGCCAGCGAGAACGTCAGTTTCTCTGGCCTGGGGAAAGTACACATCTACCATATGCCCCAGGGCAAGAGCAGGCTGCGAATCACCAAAACATCGCCCTCCTCTTCCGCACGTCCCGGCGACACGATCGAGTTCACGATTCACTTTGAGAATGTGGGAACCCAGACGGTCGGTAATGTCACCGTGGTGGACCACCTGACAAGCCGCCTGGAATATGTCGAGGATAGCCAGCAGGCCTCACTGAAAGCTGACTTCTTCATCCAGGAAAGCGTGCAGGAAGGAACCACCGTGCTCCGCTGGGAGATCATCGACCCGCTGGCTATCGGAAAGAGCGGCGAGGTCACCTTCACCTGCCGGGTACGCTAGAGAGCGAGCTCCCGGCTCACGGCACCAGATGAAGGCTCTCAATGATGGATGCCTTGACGTTGATTTTCACGCGGACCTCCATCGATTCCTCCTCCATCAGATCCGCGACTGAAAATGTCCCGTTCTGAAGCGACGTATTCTCCTCCCCATACAATTCAAACTTCACGGATCCACTCTGCAGGGACTCGAGCAGGAGCTTTGTCTTCAGGGAGTTCTCGGGATCCTTGTACAACTTATCAATCTCCTCGTCCGATGTCGGATACTGTGCTGTCCGCGTGAGTGTGAACTCCAGTAGCGATCCGGCTTGAGGATCCCGAGCCCTGGCGATTTCTCCAACTTCAAAGTAATCCTCGAAATCACTCTCGACCTCGATCGTCGTGGAAACAGACTGCGTGCTTGCCTCAGAAAAACCCTTCAGGTAACCGCCTATCCCCGTGTACCGGACGAGCAAAAAAATAATCACTGCCATGACCGCGGCGAGACCACACCTCCAGATCAATGCCGTGCTCCCCAGGGGCTGCGACTGTGGCATGGTGGCCGCTTCCAGGACCTGTTGCTCAAGGTGGATCGTACCGTCAAGCGAATAAACGTAAACCGTCTGGATCTCCTCTCCCTCGGTAAAGCGTATCGACCTGAGTGTCGAGGTGAGATGAAAGGCGTCTCCCGGTTCCATGGCTGTCCAGAGCTGCTCGAGAACCTGGCCCACCACGTCTTCCGGAGCATCACCAACTTTATCCGCCTGCAGCAGCTCACCGGCGGGCATCAGGTTGTAGTGGAGCTGGGTGAAATCCGGAGAAAAATCGATGCCCAGCTCGGCTGCGGACTCAAGCCATTCGGTTAGCGTGGACTTTTCATCCGGCGACGCCATCACCCCCTGGATGATCCCGTTAAACAGCATGGTCCCTTCGTAATTCATATCCGCTTCACTACCACGTTGATATCTACCGTTGAGGAAAGGAAGGTGGCCCCTGGTTGGAGAACAGGCTGGCCAGCTCCTGGACTTCTGAAATCTGGCACCATGCATTCCTCTGCTGGGACCAGGCAAGTGAACTGGCCGTTAAACGCTGTTCCTGGATCAACGCCATGATCTGCTGCGATGTGAGTGGACCGAGCTGCTGGTTATTCGAGGCGATCACATGCCATGTTGCACCCGAGGGCTGCAACTGGGGCTGGCCCGGTTGTTGATACCCGGCTGCCACTACCGGGCCCTGGTTCGGCAGGACATTCGGATTCGCACCTCCACCGTAACCCAGGTTCTGGTTTGCCGGCCGGGTGTCTAGCCCGAGATGCTGGTCATGCTGATCGAGACGAGCCGCAGTGTATTGCTGAAAAGCCTGGTTCTTGACCTGTTCCTGGTAAATCTGTTCCTGGACGCGCCGCTGCTGCCAGTTGACATAGTTGCGGCGGTTCCGTTCCTCATTCAGGTTCGACAGGCAGGCGATGATGATGAGCCCAATCAACCCAATAAAAAAACCGCAAAAAAACCAGCCAACAGCGTTTCGGCCCTTGGAAGAAGCGATCACCGCACTGATCACACCAAAGACAACCCCGCCGATAAGCTGAAGGACAATAAAATTGTCATCCATCGCAAAGAACCCTTACCATCCCTGCTGAAAAGACCCGCGCCACTGCCACGCGCGACTCATCTTATATTAGCAAATGAGTCGTTAAAAACACGTGATCACCGCTAGATTATGTAAAAAGTGGATCAGAATAGCCGGGTAGATGCTGCCGGTTTTCCATTTCACCCAGCCAAGCAAGAAGCCCAGTCCAAAAAGGTAGGGGAAGCTGAGGATACTGAAATGAAGGACTGTAAACAGGAAACCGGCAAAGACAATTGCCTTGAGCGGCGTTATCGCACGCCTCAACCAGCCCTGGATCAGTCCGCGAAAGGCCGTCTCCTCCACGATCGCTGGAGAAATACAAACAAAGAATATCGGAATCCAGATGCTCATTTCCCCCCCCTCCATGTAATCCGGCCTGGCAAATTCGGGATCCATCAGTTTGACCAGGAAGGAATGGTAGAGATAGTTGATCCCCAGTGCCGGCAGGAGGGCCACCAGGCCCACGTAGGCCCAGATCGAATCAAATCCAAACCGCTGAAAAGCAGGCTTCAGCATTGGCCAGTGAACCATGCTGTAAGCAAAAGTGAGAACCGCAAGCAAGGCAGTTGCGATACCGATCCCAAGCAGGGGGTACTCTTCCGGGATCAGGCCGGCAATGACAGACCCTATGATCACGGCCGAAAAAAACGCCCAGAACATCGTCCCGACGGCAGGAGCCAGGCGGTTTACTTTTTGCCCGTCCGTGAGCACCTCTGGAAGATCGGGGGAGACGACCGATTCGGTGGACTTGTAGGGTTTCCCACAGGCGATGCAGAATTAGTAGATAGGAAGCAGCTAGGCACCACAGTAACTTCACTGCATTCCCGTCTCGGATCCACTACTCGGATTCATTTCCATTGCGGATCCATTACTTGTCTCAAGGAAACGCCCGGGAATACGACCGTTCCGATTGGAGGACAATCACCGTCGAATGGGTCACTTCGAGGCAATGCGGAAGAAAACACGATGACAATGATCGACCACCACTCACGCGTTCCCCATGATGACCAGGATCAGGAAAACCCAGCAGCCAACCGATATCCAGCCACATACCACGCCAGCTTTTGTCTGGCCCCGGCCCGATGGATCCATCAGGCCCGCATCCATCTTCTTCAGATCCCCCTGGCCCATGATCACCGCAATCAAACCAAGAACGGCAAAAATCAGGAGTCCCAATATTCCCAGCGTCATGATCATGCCACCGCGATGAGGTTCCATTCTGCCCCCACCAGGAGGTCCATAGGGATTGGAACCAGGCCCACCAAACTGCTGCTGCGGGGGAAACTGCTGCTGTGGGGGAAACTGCTGCTGTGGGGGGAAC
>CAYYZW010000100.1:0-1690 GCA_964476375.1 uncultured Pirellulaceae bacterium | reverse complement strand
GTACTTGTAATTTCCCTTGCGGAGACTGCGGCAGAAATCGTACTTCTCGTCATAACGATCGGCATGCCCGAAGGCCTCGTCCCGTTGCTCGACCTCCTCCGTCATCACCCCGGGACCCAGGAAAGGCGTACCATCCATCGTCCCTGGAACTTCCACCCCGGCGAGGTGGAGCACCGTCGGTGCAAAGTCCACGAACTCGACAAATCCGTCCTGCCGTGTGCCCACCTGCTGGGAAACAAGATGCCGGTATTTCTCCGGAACGTGGACGACCAGGGGCACATGCAGGCCGGACTCGTAGATATATCCCTTGCTCCGGGGCAGGACACCACCATGGTCCCCAAAATAAAAGATGAATGTGTTCTCCATCAGTCCATCTTCACGCAGTTGCTCGATCACCCGGCCGATCGCCTGGTCAATCGCGTGCATGCGGTCATGGTAGCGGGCGTAGGTATAGCGAAAGGTGTCCGTGTCCGGGTGATAGGGAAAGAGAGTAACCTCGTCCGGGTTGGTCGTTAACTGCCCGAGATCCATCTGCTGACGCTTGAAATGAAGAGAGCTTTCATGCGACATGCCAAAGGACTGCATGTGAAAAAAAGGCGCCTGCTTGTCGGGCCTTTTCCGCCAGCTGGCCTGCCGCGAGGACGCATGCCAGACCTTTCCGGCCACCACGTTGTAATCCGTCTTGACGTTATTGCTGACGTAATAACCCGCCTCGCGGAGGGAAACCGGAAACATCTCGGCCCCGGCCGGCAACCTGGCCTGAACTTCCTTGCGGTGATACTGGAAGCCAATCCGGGGAGCATACATGCCGGTCATCAGGGTTGTACGAGCGACACTGCAGACCGGGCTACAGGAAAACGCATGATTAAAAACAAGTCCACTCTGGGCCAGCGCTTCAATATTCGGCATGGCACCCAGCTCGTCACCATAAAGCCGGGCGTAATGGACAGAATTGTCTTCCGAGAGCAGCCAGACCATGTTGGGACGGTCATCTGCACGACTTGCCTGTGGCAGCAGGAGCATCCCAAGGAGGGCAAGGGCGGGGACGACATGACGCATGAGAATCAACCTGCGAAAGGGGTGAACGGAGAACTCCGATACCGACCAGCCTAGCGGCTTGGTTACTTCGGTTCCAGCAGTGGACATGATCCGAACTCCTGGGAAAAAAGCGTTTTCTTCCTTTCTGCAGGTTTTTTTCCTCCAGCCTGTCCGCCCCCGGAATCTCTTCACGTTCTTTCCTTTGACGGGCACGTGCGATCCACCTTCCCAACAGAAAAGGGCATACCATGTTCACCAGGAAAAATCGCGCCTCATCCAGACGTCACAGCACAGACCGCAACAAGCTCTCTTTTGAATCGCTCGAGGATCGACGGCTGATGGCCGCTGATTTTCTCTTTGACGGCAGCCAGTTGATGATCTCTACCGACTCTGCCAATGATGTCGTCCAGGTCGACCGGGTTGATTTCGATAACCCCTTCTTCGACTTTTCCTTCCTGCAGGTCGAGCACGGTCACCAGTCCGCTGACCAGGGCCTGGTCATTGAAGGCTACCGGTTTTACGCCTTCCCCTCGGTCACCCAGATTCATTTTTCCGGAAACGGCGGCAATGACCGTTTCATCTACAATACAGCGATCGAGAGTGTTGCTTAAGGAGGTGACGGACTGGATGTGCTCTGGGGGGGCTCCGGACG
>CAYYZW010000099.1:0-57749 GCA_964476375.1 uncultured Pirellulaceae bacterium | reverse complement strand
AGCGTCTGCTCACGTTCATCGTGGTGGTTCACCGATGAGCCGGATCGACTCTTGCCGATGGCGTCAAGTTCATCGAGGAAGATGATGCAGGGAGCCTTGGATTCGGCTTGCTGGAACATGTCACGGACACGGGCCGCACCGACGCCCACGAACATCTCCACAAAATCACTTCCGGAGAGGCTGAAAAATGGCACGCCGGCTTCGCCGGCAATGGCCTTTGCAAGAAGCGTCTTTCCTGTTCCCGGAGGGCCTACCAATAACACGCCGCGGGGAATTCTGCCCCCCAGACGCTGGTATCGCTCTGGCGACTGCAGGAAATCGACAACCTCCCAGACCTCCTCGACGGATTCGTCCAGCCCGGCCACATCATTGAAAGTGATCCCCAGATCCTCCAGGGCGAACAACCGTCCACGGCTGCGACCGAACTGGGCCGGTGAACCGGCTCCACCAAGACGACGCAGCATGGAGATAAAGAAGAACAGGACCAGCCCGGTAATCAGCAGAAATGGCCAGGCCCGGGCCAGGCCCGATTCATGGGCGTATTCCCACTTGATATTGTGCTCATTGAGCAGTGTTTCAAGCGACTGGTCTGTGGTGCCATCACTGGTCCCGCGGTTCACACTGATCTGTGTCTTGACCGCCTCCTCCTCCACTCCCTTGCCCATCAGCACCTGCGTGTCGACGATCCCCACGATCACTTTTTCGTAAACACGAACATCGCGGAGCTCCCTCAGGCGGAGGGTTTTTGCCGATTCCCCGGTCCCCGTCTCGTGCGTAATACCGCCTGATTCCGTGGCAAGCTCGCCACCGTCGGCAATCCGGCTGCTGTTCTTCACCAGCTGCTCAAACTGCCGGGGTGCAATCTTGAGAATGGAGGATTGCACCGACCAGTAAAAGAAACCGAGTATTCCAATGCCCGCCAGCAGGATATAGAGCGTCGTGTTGCGACCTGTTCCAGGAAGCTTGTTTCCGGAATTGCGAGAATCATCCGCCATGGGGGACTCCGGGGAGAGGTGGGTGGAACGTTCGGCAACCCTTCATGGTAATAGCAACGCGGGTGCAGTGGGAGAGGGGGGGGAGCGGAGGAATCCACGGGGCGGGTACATCTGGTTGGGATGGGTCGCTAAGCTATATGGAGTTATCCCGGGAGGAATTGCCTCTCTGCACTGCTCCCTCTCCACCCTTCAGGCCGGCCTGCCCGCTGGCGACAGGACATGAACGATCAAGCCCGCCAGATCGTGGTACTCGGTTCGACCGGCAGTATTGGAACCAATGCGCTGGAAGTGATTGCCGCCTCGGGAGGGAAACTGCATGCCTGTGGCCTTACAGCCCATCACCAGCTGGACCGGTTGCTGGAACAGGCAGAGATCCATGCACCGCAGTGGATCGTGGCCAGCCATGCGGACATGGCGGCGGCCCATGACTGGAAAAACCTGCCGTCTGGAACCGAGTTGCTTGTCGGTGAGGAAGGGATCCGGCAGCTTGTCGGTGCACCCTCGGTCGATATCGTGCTCTCGGCGATTGTTGGAAGTGCCGGGCTGATTGGAACCTGGGATGCCCTGCAGGCAGGAAAGACCGTGGCCCTGGCAAACAAGGAGACGCTTGTCATGGCCGGTTCGCTGATGACCAGCCTGGCAGCCGAGCGGGGTGGAAAGCTTGTGCCGGTTGATAGCGAGCATAGCGCCATCTTCCAGCTCCTCCAGGATCGGGGCTGCCAGGACGTAAAACGCCTGGTCCTCACGGCCAGCGGTGGTCCCTTCCGGGAATGGACGTCGGACCAGCTCAAGCAGGCGACCGTCGAGGATGCCCTGGCCCATCCGACCTGGGAGATGGGGCCCAAGATCACCGTCGATTCGGCGACCATGATGAACAAGGCACTGGAGATCATCGAGGCCCGCTGGCTGTTTGATATTCCGGTGGACCAGATTGACGTGGTACTCCATCCCCAGTCACTGGTCCATTCGCTGGTGGAGTACCGGGATGGAAGTACGCTGGCCCAGCTCAGTCCGCCCGACATGAAATTGCCGATCCAGTACGCGCTTTCATATCCCGAGCGATGGGAAGGGCCGGCCGATCAGCTGGACTGGTCCAGTCCCTTCTCCCTCGATTTCATCCCACCCGATCCGGACCGTTTTCCGGCCCTGGAGGTGGGACGCCAGGTCGCCCGGCAGGGGGGGACGGCTGGTGCCGTGTTGAATGCGGCCAACGAGTCTGCGGTTGCCGAGTTTCTGGAGGGACGACTAGAATTCATTCAGATCGTCCCGGCCTGCCGGGCCGTTCTTGAACAACACGATTTTGAACCGGAACCATCACTGGATCGACTCATCCAGCTCGATCAATGGGCCCGGCAGGAGATTAAGAAGTGGATTTCTCGTTAGTAGCTTTTTTTTCGGCCAGTTCCTGGGCCACCTTCCTGGCGATCCTCAAGGCGCTGGCCGCCCTGGGTTTCGTGATCTTCGTCCATGAACTGGGCCATTTTCTTGTGGCCAAGGCGTGTGGGGTGAAGTGCGAGAAGTTCTACGTGGGCTTTGATATTTCCATCGGGATCGGGCGATTTCGACTTCCCAGGGCGTTGTTCAAGTTCCAGTGGGGAGAGACAGAATATGGCATCGGCATCCTGCCACTGGGTGGATATGTCAAGATGCTCGGCCAGGATGACAACCCGCTGAACGCCGAGGCCGAGGCCGAGAGGGCACGCATGTCCCCGGAGGATGACGCGGGGGACACCGACGTGGACGGGGAGGCAGCGAAGAACATGGCTGCCATCGGCGAGCCGGAAGAGGCGGGGGAAACCGGGGAGCCGGACACGGAGAAAGGATCAAAAGTGATTGCCGCGGTCGACTCCGTGTCACCGCTGTTGGTCGCAGAGAGAGATCTGGAATTGGACCCCCGCAGTTACGTGGCCAAGAACGTGCCGCAGAGAATGGCAATCATCTCTGCTGGCGTGATCATGAACTTGATTTTCGCCGTCATCTTTGCGGCCGTGGCCTATCGCATGGGGGTCAAGATCACCCCCTGCGTGGTTGCCGGAACATCGGCGGGAGATCCGGCCTGGCAGCAGGCGTGGCCCGCCGGGTCCCAGATTGTGCAACTGGATCGGGACGGCGAACCGGATTCCGATCTGCGATTCCAGTGGGAACTTCGATACAAGGTCGCCGAGAGCGGTATCGGGGAAGATGTCAAGCAGATGGATGTGCTGCTGCAAACCCCGGATGGACAGCAGCAGTGGAAGCAGATCACACCCACCACGCGGCTCAAGGACCAGCTGGGAATGGTCACACTGGGGATTCGCCCCCCCTCGACAACACGGCTTGGCGGCATCCCGGCCTATCGTGGCACACCTGCCGACACCCTTGGCTTGCAGCCTGGGGATGTGATCACGGCTGTCGATGGAGAGGGCCTGCTGAAGACAGGCCAGCAGGGTGTTTATTACGGCCATGACCTGAGCGGGCGACTGGCAACCCGGCTGGACCAGCCCGTGCAGCTGACGCTGCAGCGGACAGGCCAGGACGGCACGATAACGACCATCGAGGTGGACATGGACGCGGCACCTCTTTATGACCTCGGGCTGGAGATGAAGATTGGACCGGTGACCGCCATCCAGGAGGGATCGGTGGCGCAGTCTGCCGGTTTCCAGGTCGGGGATGAACTGGAAACGCTTAATGGGGAGCCGATCGGGAACCCCCTTACCCTGTCGCAACGTGTCGGCAGTCAGGCTGGTGAGGCCCTCGAGTTTACCGTGATCCGGGAGGGGACCACGGTCACTATCGATGTTCCGCCGCTGGGGCCGGAACAGAATATTCCCTACATGGGTCCCCTGCCGGTTGCATCGGTCGAATCGCTGGGAATCGCCTTTGGCGTCAGTAACCAGGTCACCCGGGTACGACCGGAGAGCTCGGCTGCGGAACAGCAGGTCAGCGTGGGGAGCGAGATCGTCAGTGTCCAGCTGGTTGTCCGCGGGGAACAGAACAAGGCTTACGTGCTTGAGAACTACGGCGAAGGGTACCAGCAGGAGATGGTGATCGGAAAGCAGGGGGTCAACTGGATGAGTATCCACCATCGCCTGCAGCACCTGGTGCCGGATACTGAGGTGCGGGTGAAGTTGCGGCGAGAGGGAGAAGCTGCGGAGGTCGTTTCGCTGGCGGCCCGGCCTGTCGCCGGCGCCTACTTTTCAGACCGCGGCCTGGTACTCACCCCACTGAACCGTCAGCACGTTGCCGGATCCTGGGGGGAAGCGATCGCGTTGGGATTTCGTGAGACCGGCGAGAAACTTTCGGAGGTTTTGCGGGTCCTGAAAATGCTGGTGAATCGCGATGTCTCGGTGAACAAGCTTGGAGGCCCAATCACGATCGTACGGGTGATGGGGATCGAATCCTCCGAGGGTTTTTCTCGCCTGCTGCTTTTCCTGACATTTTTGAGTGCCAACCTGGCTATCCTGAATTTCCTGCCGATCCCGGCCCTGGACGGCGGCCACATGGTCTTCCTGATGGTTGAAGCAGTCACCAGGAAACCGGTCAGCGAGCGAATCCAGGGGACCCTGACACTGATCGGGGTGGTTCTTTTGCTGGCGCTGATGATCTACGTGATCTTTAACGATATTGCCCGCATCTAAACTACGTACCAGGTTCTCCCCGGGTCGCTCTTGTTTCAAAGTGACTGGATCGGGTACGATTCGCCGCGTCGAGCTAAAGGCGTCGTGCCGCACGAGGGGATTTTGAATTGATACAGTACACCCTTGCCGAACTTTCCAGTCGTCTTGACGCCAGGGTGGTCGGGGATGAAAGCACGGTTATTACCGATGCCGCGGTGATTGGTGCTGCCAAGGCGGGGGATATTACTTTCGCCCGGGACGCCACCAATCTCTCCCAGCTTTCCGAGTGCCCGGCATCGGCCGTGATTATTCCACCTGAATGCACGCTGTCGGGACTGCCCTCCCTGCTTGCGGAGGATCCCACCAGGGCCTTTGTCGAGGTGGGCAAGCTCTTTCGCCCTGCGCCCCCCCAGTATGCTGCGGGGATAAGTCCCACGGCCCAGGTCCATCCAACGGCTCGTCTGGACGAGACGGTGAGTGTCCAGAGCGGAGCGGTCATCGGGGCGGATGTTGAGCTTGGTCCGGGCACCCAGGTTCACGGGGGAGTTCATGTCCTGGAGGGCGCACGAATTGGTGCGGATTGTGTGATTTACCCGAATGTCACGATCTACGAGCATACGGTGATTGGTGACCGGGTCATCATTCATGCGGGAAGCGTGCTGGGTTCCTTCGGATTTGGTTACGACTTTGTCGATGGAAGTTACCGGCTTGGACACCAGCTCGGAAACGTGGTCATCGAGGATGATGTGGAAATTGGTGCCTGCTCGGTCATCGACCGGGGCGCTTTTGGGCCCACCCTGGTAGGGGAGGGAACCAAGCTCGATAACCAGGTCCAGATCGCTCACAATTGCCGTATCGGTCGGCACAATATTATCTGTGCCCAGGTGGGTATTGCCGGGACCGCCACGACCGGGGACTTCGTGGTGATTGGCGGCCAGGTGGGAATTCGTGATCATATCCAGGTTTGTGACCGGGCCCGCGTGGGAGCCCAGTCGGGGGTCATGCAGGATATCACCGAACCGACAACCCACCTGGGGACACCGACCCGGCCAGAGCCCCAGCAGATGAAGATCTTTGCCGCGCTTCGACATCTTCCGGAAATGCGCAAGCAGGTGCGCAGTATGCAACGGCTGCTCGATGAGATGCAGGAACGACTCGATGGGGGCCAGGGCGGGATTGCGAGTGAGGATGCTGCCTGATGGCCGGAACTTCGTCGTTTTCAGACCCGCCGGTTCGCATGGGATTGCTTGCCGGCTGGGGCGATTATCCATTCCTGGTTGCTGATGCTCTCCAGCAACAGGGTATCGAGGTCATCGGTGTGGGAATCCGTGGCCACGTCGAACCCGCGCTCAAGAAGCATTGCCAGGTCTACAGGGAACTCGCTATCGGCCGGCTCGGAGCCGCCATTCGCTTCATGAAACACCACCGTGAGACTGCAGCCACGAAGGCGGGCAAGGTCAACAAGACAAACCTATTTCGACCTGGAGCCTGGGGCGAGCTACTCCCGGACTGGGAAGCACTACGAGCATTCGGCTCCCACTGGATTACCGGTACCGGGGATCGACGCGATGACACCCTGATCATGGCGGCGGTTGATGCCTTCGCCCGGCACGGGATCCAGTTCGCACCGGCCACTGACTTTGTTCCGGAATTGCTGGTCGAGGAGGGAGTGCTGGTTGGCCGGCTTTCCCGCTGGCAGCGCATGGATGTCCAATTTGGCTGGCAGCATGCCAAGCAGCTGGGGGGGCTGGATATCGGGCAAACAGTGGTCGTCAAGCGGAAAGCAGTGCTTGCCGTGGAGGCGATCGAAGGGACAGACCGTTGTATTGAGCGGGCGGGAGAACTCTGTCCGTCGGGTGGTTTTACCGTGGTCAAGGTGGCCAAGCCGAAACAGGATATGCGGTTCGATGTGCCCACGATCGGGATCGGGACAATGCGGCAGATTGCCGAGGCCGGGGGAAGGGTTTTGGCAGTCGAGGCGGACCGTACGATCCTGATCGATAAGGCTGCCACCCTTGATTTCGCCCGCCGTCATCGGATCACCCTGGTGGCCTGCCGGGCGGATGAATGTGCCCCGAAGGCCCGGGCCGCCTGAATCTCCTGTTCGCTGCAGGCATTCCCGCTATCATGAAGGCCGGCTGCATGATAGCCAGTCTGTTCGAATCTTGGGCGAAAGGAATGAGAATGCGTTGCGATAAATGCTCCCTTGGGTTGCTTGCCTGTTTCCTGCTTGGCCTTCTCACCAGCGGAGGAAGTCATGCCGAGGACTGGCCGCAGTGGCGTGGTCCTACCCGTGATGGTGTCTGGACAGAGACCGGTGTTGTCGATCGGTTTGAAAGTGACAGTATCGCTCTCCGCTGGCGCGTCCCGCTGGGAGCAGGTTACAGCGGGCCCACGGTTGCAGCAGGCCGGGTTTTTGTTACCGATCGTGTTGCCGAACCGGAACAGATAGAACGAATCCACTGTTTTAATGAAAAAGACGGGACGACAATATGGACCGTGAGCTATCCGGCGGTTTACGAGATTGGCTACAAGGCCGGGCCACGTGCATCGGTGACAGTGGATGGGGAGAGGGCTTACTCGCTGGGAGCGATGGGCCATTTTTATTGCCTTGATGCTGCCACCGGAAAGGTTCACTGGAAACAGGATCTGAATCAGGCCTACCAGATCCAGATGCCGATCTGGGGAATCGCCGCAGCCCCGCTGATTGTCGATGACGTGGTGATCTTGCAGGTGGGTGGAGCGGATGCCTGTATGGTCGGACTGGACAAGATGACCGGCAAACAACGCTGGACCGCTCTGAAAGAACGGGCCAGTTATTCGTCACCAGTCCTGGTCACACAGGCTGAGCAGGCAGTTATTATCTGCTGGACCGGGGACAGTGTTTCCGGGATCGCCCCGTCCACGGGAGAGGTCTACTGGCGATATGAATTTCCGCCCTCGCGGATGCCGATCGGGATTGCCACGCCGGTGGTCCACAAGGACGAGGTCTTCGTGACGTCGTTTTATGATGGCGCGCTGATGCTGAAGCTTGGCCAGAAAAAAAACGAGGTCAGCAAGGTCTGGCGACTGGTGGGTGCGGACGAGCAGAATACCCGCGGCTTGCATTCCATCATCAGTACACCGGTTCGCCTCGGTGATCATCTTTACGGTGTGGATAGCTACGGCGAATTGCGGTGCCTGGATGCGGCCAGTGGCCAGCGGATCTGGGAGGATCAGACTGCGACGCCCCGGTCACGCTGGAGCACCATCCACTTTGTCCGCAATGGCAAGAAGATATGGATGTTTAATGAACGAGGTGAACTGATCATCTCGGAACTATCACCGCAGGGTTTCAAGGAGATTAGCCGTGCCAGCCTGATCGCCCCGACGCTGGAGCAATTGCGACGGCGTGATGGTGTCTGCTGGGCCCATCCGGCCTACGCCAACCGGCATGTTTTCGCCCGGAATGACAAGGAACTGGTCTGCGGGAAGCTGGCAAAATAAATCATCGTTGTTGCATGGGATTGCGGGCTGCCCGGGATATGTGCCGATCATCTTGAATGAGGATCAGGTTGCCTGATCCCCTTTGCATTGCCCGATGGATTGCCCTAGAATGTGCGGTTTCCCACCTGGTATCTTTCCCCTAAGCGAGAAAACACGACGTGGTTAAAGTCATTGTCAGGGATCGTGAAACGATCCAGGAAGCAGTTCGGCGATTTGGCAAGCTTCTCATGCGCAGCGGTTTGAAGAAGGAAATGCGTCGCCGCAAGTATTATGAGAAGCCAAGTGATATTCGCCGGCGGGCAAGACTCCGAGCCCAGCGCCGCGCCCTGAAAAATCGCCTGGGTTGAATTCCCGCGACTCGCCAGTGCACGCACCATCTTACTCCGGTCGGTTTTCCGGCCGGTTTTTTTTCTGCGCCCCTGCCACGCGCCTGCTCAAGAGTACGGCCAGAACGCCCATCCCTGCGGCCAGGAGTATTCCCATGCTCTGCTGGTCGATCTGCGAGGGGAAAAAAAGCTGGTACTCGACCGTCTCGGATCCTGGCGGACTGCCGGTCACCGGGGCGGCATGCTGGAATGGCCAGAGCGCTCTCATGGATCCAACCATGGCCCCGCATAGAAAGGACATCGTGAGGGAGTGAAAGTGGGAAAGCAGGTAACGCAAGATCCGGCTGAAGAGGATCAGGCCCGTCAGGCATCCGCCAGCGAACACGGCCAGTTCCAACACATGCAGGCCAACCTGCCGGCCGGCGAGCATCTCTGCCGGGATGCCGGTCATGTAGAGGTAGACTCCCAGGATATACAGGATCATCGCCCCGCTGATCCCGGGCAGGATCATCGCACAGATACCGATCATCCCGGCACAAAAGAGATGCAGGAGAGTGGGAGAAAGGTTGCTGGTGGGTAATGTGGTTACTGTCCAGCCAAGCAGCCCGGCCAGCACGGCGACACCGCCAAGGGTCATCCACTGGCGTCCGTTCCGGGGCCAGAGAGGCCGCGCAACGAGCCAGGTGCAGGAAATCATCATGCCGAGAAATGTCGCCAGGGTGAAGGGGCGAGTGGTTTCATCCTCCAGCAACCGGTGGGCCAGGGTCGTCATCAAGACCAGCCCGATCAATACACCCAGCAGCAGGCTGCCGAGGAAGCGGAGATCAATATGTGAGGCTGCCTGCTTCCACGCCCGTTTTGCCAGCAGTCGCAGGAACTGGCCGTCCAGGTGGGAAATCGCCAGCACCAGTCGCTGGTAGATGCCGAGGACCAGGGCGATCGTTCCTCCCGAGATTCCTGGAACGCTATCGGCGCATCCCATCAAGATCCCTCGTAGCAGGTGCCCAGGAAGTCGATCACCGCCAGGGGAGGACGGGTCCGGTTCGGGCTGTTTTTCTTGGCCGGTCATGGAGAGGGTGCCCTGGAAAGAAGAAATGTTCCGATATGACCTTTATCGTTGTCCTGGACGGTAAGACCGAAGAAAAAGTAGCCAGGCTGGCCCCTCTCGCTTGCTGGGAATATCGCAATAGATAAAATCACAGGCGACTGGGAAAGGGCCTGCCCGGATATCTGCCCTCAAACTCTCCTGTTGAGGTCTCCCGGGTAACCGGGATGCCTGCTTTTGCGATCAACCGAAAAAGTGCTCTCAAGCGATGATCATACAGGGTGATGAAAACCAGCTGACGATCCAGGCCCCGGCCAAGATCAACCTGTTTCTTGACGTACTGGGACGTCGCAGTGATGGTTTTCATGACCTGGAGACGGTGATCTGTGCCATTGATCTCTACGACACCCTGGTGCTTCGTCCGTTGCCGGGGGAGGAGATCATTCTCCAGCTTCCGGAAGACCGGCAGGAACAACGGGAGCGGCCTCCACAGGGGGACCAGAACACGATTGTCCGCGCCCTGCGACTGCTCGCCCGCTCGGCAGGAATTGAAAGCGGCATGGAGGTGACACTTGTCAAGCGGATTCCCTCGTCCGCCGGGCTGGGAGGGGCTTCCAGTAATGCCGCTGCAGTTCTGCTGGGAGCCACGCGGCTCTGGCAACTTGACTTCTCCACGGCCCGGCTTTCCGATCTGGCTGCCGAGGTAGGGAGTGACGTTCCTTTTTTCCTGGACGGTCCGGCGGCTCTCTGCCGGGGACGGGGGGAGATTGTCGAGCCGCTGGAAAACAGGCTGCGACTTCACATTGTCCTGGTACATCCCCCGGTGGGTCTTTCCACACACCGTGTCTTTGAGAACTGCCAACCGGGCAGGTCGAGTGACCCGGAACCGCTGGTGCAGGCTCTCGGAAAGGGAAATCGCCAGGCCCTGCTTGACGGTATGCACAACTCCCTGCAGGTCACGGCAGCAGAGCTGGAGCCGTGGGTCGGGCGTTTGGAGGACATGTTCCGGCGTAGCGGGTGCCTTGGTTTCCAGATGTCCGGCAGCGGAACCAGTTTCTTTGGCATCTGCGGCCACCGTGAGCATGCCAGGCAGGTGGCATCCCGGCTGCGGAGCTGGCAGCCCGGGCGGGTGGACTGCGCTACCACGATTCACCGCTGGACCGTGGGCTGAGTCGGCAGGGGTCGATTTGTCATGTCCGGCAATTCGAAGTGGCAACGATGGAGAGGAATCTCCTGTCGGCTACTCGATCATGGTTCCGCGGACCAGTGGGAGCAGTGCGGGGACAAACAGCCGGCTCACGATTGCGGCGACCAGGAAGATCGTTCCAAAAACAAACATCTTGAATACGTTCTGGAGCTTGTACCATCGCATCAACGCGTAGTAAGGCGCGTAACCAATGGTCAGGCAGAGGAGCCCCTGGGTGATGTCGTCCTGGAAGGCAGAGAGGATAATCTGGCCAAGCGCAATCACGGTGATCACCGCCGAGAGGAAAGCCAGCAGGATCAGGCCGATACGAAGTCCCTTGTAGAGTCCATACTTGAGGCTCTTGACCGCACCAAGCTGCGGATTGTCGGCATAATGCTTGATTATACTCGGACTGACATTCAGGATCGCATTACTATTGACCCACACTGTTTTTGCACCTGTCCCCTGTTGAACGTCCACCACGGTATATCCTCCCCGGGATTCCGCTCGCCGTCCCCACGCACCGGCTCGTAACTGGGAGCCTTTTTCCTCCTCGCCGTAGGGAGGTTCGTGGGTGTAGCCATCCGTCGCGGTGGCGATGAGCACAATGTTCTTTGGGTTTGTCTGGTAAAGCGCGATTCCATGCGCAGGGCTATTGACCATATCCATTCGCCTGGATTTCACGTCATCATGGGTCATCATCATGACCGCTGCGGTCACGCAGAGGCTCAGGACCAGGTCCAGGATGGCCAGGTAAACCCACCACGTTACCGGGTCACTGGATTTCCTGGAATCTGCCGCATCCTTGGCCAGTTCCCTGGCTGCCTTGTCAAGCCGCGCATCCCCAAGCGAGGGGCCATCGTCCGGGGCCTCCGTCTGGAAACGTTTTCTTTTCTTCTGGATGACCGAAGCACCGGTCTGCAAGTTGGTTCCACAACCAGTACAGATTACTGAATCGGGCTGCAGGTCGGCATAACAATGGGGGCATTTTCCGGCGATACCGCTACTGGCGTCGACACCAAGTTCGTCAAGCAGATCGGTTATCCCAGAGTGTGCCTGGGGCCCCGGGATCGGCAGCTGGGCCTGGCATTTTGGGCAGCTGGTGACTTGTCCGGCTAACTTGTCTGGAGCCTGGAAACTTGCACCGCATTGACAAGAAACGGGAATGGGCATGTGCCGGTTCCAGCAGAAGGGTGTGAACTACTGGGCTCATTGTGGCGGTTGTTTCGAGGAAGCACAACTGCCACGGGAAGACAGAATAGAGAGCTGTCAATTTGGCAGTGACGTTTCTTATTTCTGTCAAAATCTACAGGAGAACAGGGGGCTTTGGGGTCTGGAATTGCCCAGCATATACTCTAAACTAAGAGGTTCCCTGTTCGGCGTTAGGCGTCGAGGGAACAGAATTGTGATTTTGGCGCGCTAGTTGCGTGGTTAAGTGAGAAGACGATACCGATGGGGCCAATTTGGCAGTTTGTCGATGTTCCCCCCTTACAGGATCGTTCAACTCGGTTGATACTGGGAACAGTCTCAACTGCGGAAAATCTATTCAACCATTACGAGAGGATCCAGTAGGTATGTCGACGGCTACAAAGAAGAACAGTCAGGTAACCCTTAAACCACTTGGAGACAGGGTTGTTGTTCGTCGGGAAGCTGCTGAAGCAGTGACCGCTGGTGGTATTGTCCTTCCCGATAGTGCCAAGGATAAACCGGCACGTGGTACGATCATCAGCCTTGGAGATGGTCGGCTTCTGGAAGATGGTTCCCGTAGTGAATTCCAGGTTGCCATTGGCGACCAGGTGCTTTTCAGCAGCTTTGCTGGTGAGGGCATCGAAGTGAATGACGAAGAGCTATTGTTAATGTACGAAGCCGATATTCTTGCAGTGGTGGAAGGTTAACCCCACGAACCAGACTCGCACAGCGCACCCCCCTGCCGACCGATGGCATCGACCGTGACAGGGTGGTTTTCAACCCCAGGAGAATTTGACTCATGCCAAAGATCATCGCCTTTGACCAGGAAGCTCGTGATGCAATCCGTCGTGGTATTTCCAAGCTCGCCAAGACCGTCAAGGTGACGCTAGGCCCCAAGGGGCGTAATGTCATCCTGCAAAAGAGTTTCGGGTCCCCAACGGTAACCAAGGACGGTGTCTCGGTGGCCAAGGAGATTGACCTGGAGGACGTCTACGAGAACATGGGCGCCCGGATGGTTCGCGAGGTAGCGAGCAAGACGAGCGACGTGGCCGGAGATGGTACCACCACTGCGATCGTTATGGCCGAGGCGATTTTTAATGAAGGCCTCAAGGCAGTCGTGGCAGGTGTTAACCCGGTGCAGATGAAAAGCGGCATTGAGCAGGCGGTCGAGGATATTACTGCCAGCCTGGAAAAGATGTCGATCAAGATCAAGGATCGAAGTGAAATGGCAAGCGTTGCATCCATCGCAGCCAATAATGACGCGGAAATCGGTGAACTTCTTGCCGACGCCATGTCCCAGGTAGGCAAGGATGGTGTGATCACCGTGGACGAGGGGAAAAGCCTCAAGACAGAGGTCGAATGGGTTGAGGGAATGCAGTTTGACCGTGGATACCTTTCCCCCTACTTCGTCACCGATCCGAATAGCATGGAAGCGGTACTCGAAGACGCCTACGTGCTTGTTTTTGAAAAGAAAATCACCAATATCAAGGACCTTGTCCCGGTTCTCGAAAAAGTTGCCCAGCAGGGCAAGCCTTTGTTGATCGTGGCCGAGGACGTGGAAGGGGAGGCCCTGGCCACACTGGTGATCAATCGACTTCGTGGTTCCTTCCAGTGTGTGGCCGTCAAGGCTCCCGGGTATGGCGATCGCCGTAAGGCGATGCTGGAGGATATTTCCATCCTCACCGGCGGACAGGCGATTTTCGAAGCCCTGGGAATCAATCTTGAATCCCTCAGTCTCACTGACCTGGGACGAGCCAAGACGATTATCGTCGATAAGGACAACACGACGATTATCGAGGGAGCCGGAAAAAGTTCAGATATCAAGGCCCGGATCGACCAGCTGCGTCGTGAGATCGATAATTCCACAAGTGATTACGATCGCGAGAAACTCGAGGAACGACTTGCCAAGTTGGCCGGCGGAGTGGCCAAGGTCAATGTCGGTGCGGCGACCGAGAGTGAGATGAAGGAAAAGAAGGCGCGTGTGGAAGATGCCCTTCATGCGACACGTGCTGCTGTCAGCGAGGGGATTCTGCCTGGTGGGGGAGTTGCCCTGCTGCGTGCAGCGAATTCTGTCAGCCCGTCGGATGACCTCACCGATGATGAGAGGATCGGCTACAACATCGTCACGGGAGCAGCTCGTGCACCGTTGACCACGATTGCCTCCAATGCAGGCCAGGATGGTGGCATTGTTTGTGAACGAATTCTGACTGCCAAGGGGAATAACGGCTATAACGCCCTCACCGACACCTACGAGGATCTGGTCGCTGCAGGCGTGATTGATCCAACAAAGGTGACTCGCACCGCCCTGGGGAACGCTACAAGCGTGGCAACATTACTCCTTACCAGCGACGCCCTGGTGGCGGAGAAGCCGAAGGATGGTGGCGGTGGCCATGGCGGCGATTACGACATGTATTAATCGCCATCCCAGGCCTTCTTCAGCAGCCCATAATCAGAACCCGGCATCCAGGCGGATGCCGGGTTTTTTTTGTGCCCGGTGACGGCTGGTAGTTTACCTGGATTGACTCCCTTACCTGGCACGATGGTTCCTGCTAGCAGATGCAGGCCCGAAATGCATTTTTTCTGCTGATCACCAGGAACTGGGCTTGACCACCAGGCGTTGGGCCAGTAATTAACGCCCCACACTTCACCTGACGCATCCCTCCCTATCTCCTTTCCAGCTAGTTTTTTTACATCCTGACCGACCGGTGACTGCTGAGTCGGTAATCGGTTTCCCCTGTTCCCCCGCACGATTCACCAATCGTGTTTTTCGATTTGAGCGAAAAGAAGATGAAGCACAACATGTCATTCCGTTGCCTTTCCCATTCACAATCCGCGAATTCTGCGGGGACAAAAATGTCATTACGGAGTACTGCTTTGAAGACTGCGCCACGAGACCTTGTTTCACGTATCCTGTCTGCTGGCCTTCTGGTGTTGGTCGGAACCATGTCCCTTCCCTGTTCGGCCATGGATGTGACGACGACCTGCAGGCTGCTGCTTCCCGCCGCGGTACCGGGCCAGGTCAATGTGGAAGATGCCGGGGTCCAGCGGCAGCAGGCAGCCCAGTTGCTCAAGCAGGCACGGCAGGCCATGGAGAAAGGCCAGTTGCAGCTCGCTGAGAATTTCCTGGAACGCGCTGAAGCGTTGAACCCGACATACGACATTCTTACCGTCCGCTTCCAGGACACACCTGCAAAAGTCCGCGCTGATCTGAAGAAACGTCGTGATGGCGGGAATGTGGCTGCCGCGAACCCACAGGTTCCGTTCCAGCCGCTGCAAAGCGTTTTTGGTGAACGTCCTGGTGAAAACAAGGTTCCCGCGGAACCCTATTCCAACGGGACAGAGCAGGCCTCGATTGACGCCTTGGCAGGACAGACACGGGCGGCAGCGATTGCCAGTGTCCGTCGTGGCCGTGAAGCACTTCGGAACGGTGACCTGACCTCGGCGATTGGCTGGTACCACAAGTCCATCTCCAGCGGGGCCACTTTTGCCGCTGGTGAATACGGTCCGGCACAACTGGCTGCAGAACTGATGGCCCAGGGCATCCAGCGAGATCAACTCCTTCGCAGCCAGGCGGTCCCGAGCGGGGCAGGTCCGGATGATTTTGGACCGGTCACGGCCGATCGTGTTAAGCCACTGGGAGGTTCCGCATCGCTGGAATCTGGCGACAATGAATTTCGAAACGGTCTTGTCAATAACCCGGCTGACCTGGCAGCCCGCCCGGAAATCCAGGCGCAGCGGCTCCACGCAGCCCGCAAGGCAATGGCGACTGGCGACCTGAGATCCGCTGCCTTGCAGCTAGAAGCAGCCCGGCAATTGCACGTGGCCGAACGGCCTGGGAGCGACACGCCGGTGGTGGTTTCCGCGATGATCAACAGGGCACACCAGCTTGCGACATACCTGGCAACGCAGGGAAACCAACCCCAGCTTCAGCGAGAACAGGCCCTGTTCATGATGGAGCAGGCCGAGGCACTTCTCCAGTATCGGGATTTTTCGACCGCCCGCTGGCTGGCGGAGAAAGCAAAGGCACTCCCGGTTCGTTACCAGGCTCTCGATCCGTCCCCACAAGCATTGCTGACCAAGATCAAGGCCCGTGAACAGGGGGTCAGTACGACGATTTCCGCCGGTCCCTCACCGGTACGAGCACGCAACAAGACTGAAACCCTACGTCTATTGTCGATTGGCAAGGCGGCGCTGGACCGGGGGGATACCGCGACGGCACAGCGGATGCTCCTGATGGCAGAATCTCTTCAGGTTCCCGACACCGATTTCCAGAGTGGAGACATGCGACCCTGGCAGCTCCGGTTACAACTGGAAAACCGGGGACGGCGGACGGGCAACCCGATACAGCAGGCTGGGTATCCGGCCGGCACGAACCAGGATGCTGCCACGGCCACCGGAGAGGTGAGCAAGGCAACGGAACTTTACCAGCAGGGACTTCAGGCCCTGGCCGAGCAGGATAGGAATACCGCCCTGGCTCGCTTCCGGGCCGCACTTGCCGGCGCCACGAATCTGGCACTGGAACAGCAGATTCGCGAGAAGATCAGCCTGCTGGTGGCCAACGAGGGACCCCAATTGCCTCCGCCGGCGACCCGTAGCCCACTGGAGGAACTCACTGCCCAGCAACGGCTTTTGCGGCAAAAGCTGTTCACTGAAATCGCTGCGGAGCAGAAGGCAATGGAGACGATGAGCAAGGAGGATCCCAAGGGTGCCCTGGAACGCATGCTGCGACTGCGCGAACGGGTTGAAACAGCAGGGAACGTGGATGCTTCATCGCGCAAGCGGATGCTGGCGATCGTGGATCGCAGCATCACCAGCCTGGAGAACTACATTAACACCAACGTCGCGGACATTGAACTGGATGCCGACAACAAGGCGGTTCTTGAGAAAATCAGGTCGGAACGCGATGCGACGGCAGAAATGCGAGAAGAACTCGCCAGCATGGTGGACCAGTTTAATACCCTTATCGATGAAGGCCGTTATGCCGAGGCCGAGGTGATCGCCAAACAGGCGCGGGAAATTGCCCCGGACGAGGCGGTTGTGCAGAACCTGATCTGGAAGTCGCGGTTTGCCCACCGGCTCGCGATGCAGATGAAGATTGATGAGAACAAGGAACAGAGCTTCCTGGACACCCTTATCTCCGTTGACCGGTCCTCCGAACCATTTGATGATTCCCGTCCCTTTCGTTTTGATGACGCGCGTGACTGGGACGAGTTGACCCGCCGGCGCCGACGTTCGATGGAACGACAGAGTAGTCATCTCTCACCCGCCGGCATGAAAATCCAGACCGCGCTGAATCAACCGGTTGACATCAGCTTCGTCGATACACCCCTGTCGGTGGTGATGGACACGCTTGGTCGCATGACCGGAATCAATGTTCACCTCGATCGCCAGGGGCTCAGTGCCGAGGGTGTAACAAGTGATACGCCGGTCTCGATCAACCTTTCCCAGCCAGTGACTCTCAAGAGTGCCCTGAACTTGATGCTCGAAGAACTTCGACTGAGTTACGTGATCCGTAACGAGGTATTGTTGATTACCAGCGAGATGAGCAGGGATACCAATGTCTACCAGGAGGTCTACAACGTAGCGGATCTTGTCATTCCGATTCCGGATTTTGATACTGGCCAGAGCGTGGGGCTTCCTTCGGCAATTCGTGATGCCCACGATACGATGGGCTTTGGTGGCAACCAGATGCAGGGAAGTGGCTTGCCACTGACGCTTGCCAATGGCGAGGAAAACCACGGGGGGACGGGGAATGCGTCCGTTCTTGCCCAGCTTGCGGCCACCGACATGATTTCGGGCTCCCGGGGGACCATGCCCACGAGCGTCGGGAATGGACGGGGTGGAGCCGCGATGGCAGACTTTGACTCGCTCATCGAGTTGATTACGACGACCGTGGAACCGGACAGCTGGGAAGATGTTGGCGGGGCAGGCACGATCAAGGAATTTGCGGGGAACCTCAGCCTGGTGATCAGTGCGACGCAACAGGTTCATGAACAAATCCGGGACCTGCTTGACCAGCTGCGACGACTGCAGGATCTACAGATCACGATCGAGGTAAGGTTTATCACCCTGTCAGACAACTTTTATGAACGGATCGGAATCGATTTTGACTTTGAAATCGACGACAACGTGAACGTCGATAGCATTGAAGATGACAGTGGACCGAGCGTGATGATCGGACTGGACAGCGGTGGCCCCACGGTCGACCTGGATCTGGTCTTTGACCAGGGAGATGCTTATAACGCTGCGGTACCACAGTTCGGTGGTTTTGACGCGGCTTCGGCAGCCAATTTTGGCTTCGCGATCCTCAGCGATATCGAGGTCTTTTTCCTTCTCCAGGCAGCCATCGGGGATAACCGGAGCAACGTCCTGACAGCTCCCAAGGTAACGCTCTTTAACGGCCAGCAGGCTTCCATTTCGGATACGTCCCAGCGGCCTTTCGTGACGGGCGTGATCCCGGTCGTCGGTGATTTTGCCGCGGCCCACCAGCCGGTCATCGTGGTCCTCAGTGAGGGGACGAACCTGAGTGTGCAGGCGGTATGTACAAACGACCGACGTTTTGTGCGACTTACGCTGGTTCCTTTCTTTAGCCGGATTGGAGCGGTGGAACAGTTCACCTTTGACGGCCGCCAGACGACCAGTACCGGCGAGACCGTCCTGGATCCGGATGGAAATCCGACCTCCCGAAACAACGAGGTGACAACGACAGAAGGAACGACCGTTCAACTCCCCACCTTCCAGTTTACGACCGTCTCCACGACAGTCAGTGTGCCGGATGGTGGTACTGTCCTTTTGGGTGGTATCAAGCGACTGAGCGAGGGGCGTACCGAGCGAGGTGTTCCGATGCTTGCCCAGTTGCCGTATATCAACCGGCTCTTTAAGAACGTCGGGATCGGGCGCGATACCCAGAGCCTGATGATGATGGTCACTCCCCGGATTATCATCCAGGAAGAGGAAGAGCTGGCGCAGACGGGCCTGGACAGCTCGCAGCTTTAGACCGGGCCCCGGGGCCGGACGGCTCCTGCCCGACAGGCTTTCCGTCTTCAGTGAGCGTGGCTGGAGAAGAGGATTCCCTGCCCTGCGCCTCCAGCCTGCCAGACGGCAGATGAACCATGGGGAGGAAAAGATGGCAACATGCAAGAAGTGCCTTGTGATCGGTGCTGTCTCGATGGCCATGGCTATCGGATGTGGGGCTTTCGGTGCCCATGCATTGAAGTCCATCCTCCTGGAAGACGTGAAAGCCGGTGAGATAACAGATGTGGAGAGACTCGATACGTCTCACAGCTGGGACGTGGCAGTCCGGAACCACGGTATCCATTCTCTGGGTCTGGTTTGCCTCGGCCTGGCGAGCTCTCTGTGTTCCCCGGCCCTTCTCCGCTGGGGCCGGAGACTCCTGTTGGCAGGCATCGTGCTTTTCTGTGGACTGATTTACCTTTACACGGCCGTCAAGGTGACCAGTGGAACCACACTGACCCTTCTGATGTTCCTGGTGCCCCTGGGGGGAGGAAGCTTAATCCTGGCCTGGATCCTGCTGGCAGTCGGTTTTTACTGCGGTCCGGCCGTAAATAATCAGCTGGATTAAACGAGCGGGCAGTAAAAATCCGATCTTGAAAGTGGGCTGGCCATGTGTCAGGGATGGAAAATTCATGGCCGTCCAGATCGTGGTATCCTATACTGACGGTGGATCGCGCGGTTCGTCACTCCCGATTGCAATCTGGAAGAAATGCTATGCCAGCTTCGTGGAGAAAGCGGCTTCCCGGTATCCTGATCGGATTCCTGTTCGCCTTGTGTGCAACGGTTCCGGCTGGGGCCGAGGTGTTTCACCTCTCCACCGGCGGCACGATCGAGGGGAAGCTGATTAACACGTTAACGCAGCCCACGAGGCGTTACGTGATCAAGACGGCGACCGGAAAGATCATCCTGGAAACAAGCCAGGTGCTGCGGATTGAACAGAAATCGGACGTGCTCAAACAGTACGAGGCAGCATTTCCCTCGGTCCCCAATACGGTCGACGGCCATTTCAAAATGGCGACGAAGTGTGCCCAGTTAAAACTGCTTGTCCAGCGTGATTACCACCTGGAACAGGTTCTGAAACTGGAAACCGATCATGAACGAGCCCGCCAGTTACTTGGTTACACTCGCCAGGGAGATGGCTGGCAGAAGGCGGATCTCTGGATGAGAGAACAGGGGTATGTGAAGATCGCCGGGCGCTGGAGAATACCACAGGAAGTGGAGAGTGATCGCCTCCGTGAGCAGCGTGGTGAAGAGGAGAAGAACTGGCGAGAACAGATTCGTCGTTGGGAGACAGCCATTGTCAAGCAGCGTTCCAACGCGGCCGAGGCATTGCAGAACCTCAAGGGCATTGATGCCTACCGGGCGACACCCGCCCTGGCCGATCGCCTCAGCGACTTGCGGCAGCCACCACCTCGAACCCTGCGGCTACTCTATGTCGACCTACTCAGTGAGATTGGTGGTACCGTGGCCAGCAACACGCTGATGAAACGGGTGATGGAGGATCCGGACGAACTGGTGCGTGAACGGAGCGTCGAACAGTTACGGCGCTGGCAAAGCACGCGGGCCATGCATTATTTTATCGAGAAGCTGTCCAGCAAGGACAATACGGTTGTGAACCGTGCTGGTGCCGCCCTGGGAAGCCTGGGAAATCCGGATGCGGTTCTTCCCCTTATTGACGCCCTGGTGACATCCCACCAGTTCAAGGTGGGGAGCGGCGGAAATATCAATGCGGGGTTTTCCCAGGATGGTGGCGTCGGTTTTGGCGCGGGAGGGAAACCGAAGATCATCCGCCAGGATTTCTCTAACCGGGATGTCCATGCTGCCCTCTCACAGCTTGTCAGTGTGAATGTCAATTTCGCCTACAACGAGGAGGGTTGGCGGAACTGGTACATGCATACCAATACTCCGGCGGGGGTCAACCTCCGGCGCCGAAGGTGATTCCGGGTGCTAGGGCTGCTTTGAGGGCTCGAGGCGTTGGCGAGTAAATGTCACGTTTAGTGCTGCGGTGACGGACTTGGCCTTGAGCATATCCCCGACATAACGCTGAGGCTTGGAGATACCAGGCACCCGGATATTGTCCCCCTTCTGGAGGACCGGGCGGTATTCCGGCATCGCCCCAAAAGCACGTGTTCCCGCTGCCTGGCAAGGGAACCAGTAGCCGTTGCCGGCGGTATCCTGCAGGTAGAACTCCGGATAACAATGCCCGGGAATCCAGACGCTGCGGGCCGGGATCCCGCGGGCACGGCACAGTGCAACAAAAAGGGATGTCAGTTCTTCACAATCGCCCCGCTTGCTTTCCAGGGCGGCACGTGCCCCGCGAAGTTGTTCGTCAAACTGGTAGCGGATATTGTCTCGCACCCAGTCATAAAGGGCTTCGACCTGTTGCCAGTCATTGAGTCCCTCCACGCCGATTTCCCGGGAGAGTTGCTGGATCTGTGGGTCACCGAGCTCGATTCCCGGGGATGCGGAAAGAAACCGTCGAACGGCGGCAGGTGGTTCTTCCGGAACACGCAGGTCCATGGTTTCCCGGGGAGCCGTCATCAGGCTGCGAGTAATTTCAAAAGTAACCATTGCCTCTGCTGTTTCTCCCGCGTTTAAACGGCTTACGAGGACGACCATCTGACGGACGTTCCCGGCAATGGTGCGATATCGTATGGAACTGACATGCGATGTTTTCTGTGTTTCTACAACGACCACCTCCTGTTCCGGCCAGGGCATGGGAACCGTCACTGTTCCCAGGATCCCGCTGGCACGTCCTGGAGACTCGATCTGCAGGCCGACCACCCAACGCTCTTTGCGGGGCTCGGAAAAACCACTCCGGGAGGGGGCTTCCGGTGCTGTCGCCTGGGCCATTACCAGGCTCTCCAGCAGGAACAGCAGGCAGCCGACACCCACGCTGCATCGCAGGCACCGGACGACGTAGCACAATGGCTTCATGGTCTTTTTCCTTGCCTGGGGAGCTCGTCCCCGGGACAAATTCATTTTGCCGACCCCGGGTCAGGCAGGGGTGGAGAGTTGACGAATGAACTGGACTCGCGGGCGGGCCAGGGCCTGCTTGACGGACAGGTGCTCGGCCACGTATCGCTGGGGAACTTTCTTTTCGGGCACGCGGAACAGGTCTCCTCTTTGCAGGATCGGTTGTCGGCTGGTGCGTTCGCCAAAACTGCGTCCCCCGACCAACTCGCAGGGAAACCAGTGGCCCTTGCCATTTGGATCCTGGAGGTAAAATTCCGCGTAATTGTGGTCCGGAACCCAGACAGTACGCGAAGGGATCTGCAGCGAACGACAGAGGGCAATGAACAGGGAGCTGAGGTCTTCCTTCTGTCCCCAGCCCTCCCTGAGGGTCACTACCGAGCCGTGGCGTTGGCCTTCGCGGCACTCGATATTTTCCCTGACCCAATCGTAGATAGCCGTGACCCGCTCCCAGGCCGGACGTTTCTTGTCATCGATCTTCAACGCCTGGGCGCGAACCATGGTTGCTCTCGGTTCGATCCCGGGACTGGTTGCCAGGTGCTTGCGGACCGCCGTGGGCATGCTTGTGCCGCACACCAGGCAGCCAGGGTCTGCTGGACAACGAATCGCCTGCTTGGTGATCTTGTATGTCATCGTGACCTGGGCGGTCTGGCCGGCGGCAATCTGGGGTATGGCAACCAGGGCCTGCGGTACCGCACTGGCGAGATGACGGAATTTTACGGCGGAGACCTGCGGGGAAGCCATCCGGTCGACTATCTCGGCCTCTTGCTCCGGCCAGGAACTGGGCAAGGGAATGGTCGCGAAGATGCCGGCACAGGGACCGGACGTGGGCGTGATCGAAAGGCCCACCTGCCAGTGAAAAGTGGAAGGGGAATGGTAGTCGGGAGCACCGGGCGAAGGGGCCGGTTCGGCGGCTGGCAGGAAATTGGAAACAACCGGGGCCAGCGGTAGCGAGCAGGCAGCAGCCAGGAATCGACGACGAGGTTGAAAGTGAATCACGGCAGCGACTCCCACAGGGACCAACAATTATTTCTCCCGACAAGAAAAGAATCGGAGAATCTTGTTGCCGTGGGACAGTCCGTCTGCCGTTCGCCGTCAGGCTTGGCAGGAGGTTGTGCCGAACATACCGGTCGCGCAGAAAATAGCGGTTGGTTGGGCTGCCTGATCAGGCCCGGGGCGTCGTGTCGATGCAAGCGGTGCCTAGGGCTGAATCGGCACTTCTTCCACAATCTCCGCGGATCCTGATGAGGGGACCACCACATCGCCATAGATCTCGGTTGACTGGCAGGGCATGCGGTTCAACAACGGGAAGAGCGGACGTCGCAGCAACGGGCGGCAACAACCAGAGGAAGCAAGTAACAGGGCAATCGTTGCCAGCAGGAAAAGCCGTTTCATTTTCTCGTCTCCATTGTTCGGCTTGTTGATCCTCAAATAAATAGCCAGAAAACTCTAACTCACGCGAATCAACGTGCAACTGCTTGTATCCCATTTTTCCACGTTTTTTTGGTTTGCCTGTTCGTCATACCCGGGGCGTTGTTTCCTCTCCTGCCCTGGCCGAAGATTTTCACAGCCTCCTCTTTTCCCGGACCGTTACAGTCGATACAAGAAGCATAATTCAGCCGCCTTTCATCCCGGGTCCTGTTTGTCATGTCTCTCTCCTATCACAACGGATCGCTGGTGCCGTCGACGGACCTCCAGCTCCCGCTTTCGGATCTTGGCTTCATGATGGGAGTCACCGTCAGTGAACGATTACGGACCTTTGCCGGACAGCTTTTCCGGCTGGAGCACCACATGGAAAGACTGCGACAGAGTCTCGAAATGGTGGGGATTGAAACACTCGAGACGATAGAACAGCTGATGGCGACCGCCGAGGAACTTGCCCGGGAGAATCACCAGCTCCTGGATCCAGCCGATGACCTGGGGATGTATATCCTGGTGACACCAGGTCCTGCCGGCCGGGAGACGTGTCGGCCGACCGTGATCATCGGCACAGCCCCGCTGGAATTTTCCCGCTGGAACAAGACTTACCGGGAAGGAACGGAACTGGTTACCAGCAGCCATCGGCAGGTTCCTGCCAGCAGCTGGAACCCCCACCTCAAGTGCCGCAGCCGGATGCATTACTTCCTGGCAGACCAGGAAGCAGAACGCCGGCAACCGGGGGCCCGTGCGTTGTTGCTTGACCAGCAGCAGAACGTGGGGGAGGCGACCACCGCCAATATCGTTATCTACCGGGAAGCGGAAGGGCTGATCTCGCCACGACGTGAGGGGATTCTTGCCGGAATCAGCCTTGATGTCCTCGAGGAACTTGCCGCCTCACTCTCGATTCCTTTCACCGAAAAGGATCTCGTGCTCGCGGACCTTGCCGCGGCGGATGAAATCCTCCTGACCAGCACGTCGCCCTGTGTCTGGTCCGTGACCGGGCTGGACGGCAGTCCGGTTGGCGGCAGGCAGGTTGGCCGCCGGAGTGGCCAGTTGCTCGCTGCCTGGAGCTCCTTGGTGGGGGTCGATATTCCTGGCCAGGCGGATCAATTTGCCGGCAGATAGAAGGCCCCGGATTTTCCAGGCAAGCTCTTCTGCTAAACTGGATCGCAGCTTCGATTCAGGCCAGGGAACCCCGTGATGGCACCGTTTTCTCACAAGCGCATTCGACAGATCTGTTCCAACGTGGGGGTCTCGCTTCGAGCCGGGCTTGATCTGCGGACGAGCTGGGCGACCGAGGCGCAGCGGCTTTCCGGGCGGAACCAGGACTTGATGATGGGGGTGGTGGAGTTAATGACCCGGGGGTCGTCGCTTTCAGATGGGAGCGAGGAGGTGATGCCCGACCTTTTTCCACCGTTGATGAAAGGAATGGTCCGGGTTGGTGAACAGACCGGTCGGCTTGCCGAGGTCTTTGAACAGTTGGCCAACCACTATGACCACAAGCTCCAGTTGAAACGGATTATTCTCCAGGGCATCGCCTGGCCACTTTTTGAACTGGCGTTTGCGATTGCCGTGATCGCTGCCATGATCCTGATTTTTGGGATGATCGACGGTGCGGGCCTGGACGGGAAACCGGTTTCCCTGCTGGGGCTGCGGGGAGGGGAAGGGGCGTTGATTTTTCTCTCCATTGTTGCCCTGGCTCTTTCTCCCGTGCTCTTCCTGCTGATTGGCTTTCGTCGGGCATGGTTTTCCATCGACCTGGTAACAGGGTTTCTCTCCCGAGTTCCGATGCTGGGCAGGGCAATTCGGACGATGGCCCTTTCCCGTATCTGCTGGACACTGGCGATGGCCCATAACGCCGGGATTGACGCGATCAGCACCCTGAAGATGGCGATGAAAAGTGCCCAGAATCCCATCTACAGCCGGGCCGGACGCCGTGCCGAGGAGGTGTTAAAACAGAACCTCTCGTTCCTGGAAGCTTTCCGGGCTGCTGGCGTGTTTCCCCATGACCTGCTGGCTGCGGTGGAGACCGGGGAACTTGCAGGGCAACTCAGTGAGACGATGATGGCTTTTTCATCGCATTGCCTGGAGCGGGCACGGCAGCAATTCAAGACACTGGCCTTTGTGCTGGGAATTGTTGTTTTCATGCTGGTTGCCGGTTTGATCATTACCGCGATCTTCATTCTCTTTAAACGCCTCTATTTAGATCCTATTAATAATGCACTCGAAGGGTTTTAGGCAGGAATTGAATGATTGTGGTACCTTGTGATTCTCACGGGACAGCGAGTAAAGGACGGAACCGGCAATGAAACCGCTTGATACGGTGGCCATTCTGGGTGTGGGCTTGATGGGAGGTTCCGTCGGGCTTGCGCTCCGAGAGCGGAAACTGGCCCGTCAGGTGGTTGGCCTGGGACGAAATAGCTCGCGTCTCCGTTCAGCCCGCCGGCGCGGGGCGGTAACAGCGACAAGTACCCGCTGGAGGACAGGCGGTGCCGGGGCTGACCTGGTCGTCGTCTGTACGCCGGTCGGCCAGATTGTGGACCATGTGTGCACGCTGGCGGAAAGCTGCAGGGGGCCGACCCTGATTACCGACGTGGGAAGCACCAAGCAGCATATCGTCGAGAGCCTCTCTGGAAAACTCCCTCCGCATGTCCAGTTTGTCGGAAGCCACCCGATGTCGGGAAGTGAGAAGACCGGGGTGCGATATTCCCGCGAAGACCTTTTTGATGGTCGAGTTGCCATTGTCACACCGGGTTCCGACACGCAGAAAGAATCGCTGAAATCGATCTGCCGGTTCTGGGAAGCTCTCGGTTCACGGGTTATAACGATGACACCCGATCTGCATGACCAGGCAGTTGGGGCAGTGAGCCATCTTCCCCACGTGGCGGCGACCGTGCTGTCGGCTGTGACTCGTAGCCAGGACCAACAGCTGGTGGCCAGTGGCTGGCTGGATACCACGCGGGTTGCCGCAGGGGATCCGCGATTGTGGCAGCAGATTTTTGAGGACAACAAGGACCACGTGCTGAACTCGATTGATCAGTTCACGGAACTGCTCGGACAATTCCGTGACGCGTTGGCGAAGGATGACCGGCGAACGGTGAGTCGAATACTTAAAGCAGGAAAACGGAATCGTGACGCTTTGGGAAGTTGACATTTTTACCGCTCCCGGCCAGCGGGACCTGGCGATGGAAGAAATCGCCGGAGAGACGGACGATCTTGCGCCGGGCAGTGCAGCCACGGTCTCGACGGCCCATGGATACCTGATCCAGGGGACGCTGGCGCGTGACGAGGTGGAACAACTGGCCCGGGAACTCCTCTCGGATACGGTTGTGGAACGGACGGTGGTCGGGGAGCTTGGTGAGGAGCACCTGAACCGTCTTTCTGGTGACGATGGCCAGCTTGTCCATGTGCTGCTCAAGCCGGGCGTGATGGACCCGGTAGCCGAGAGTGCCCTGCAGGCCATGCAGGACTTCAAGTTTGATGTCGACTCGGTGCGGACCCTCCGCAAGTACTGGTTTGAGAATGCCGACCAGGAGTTTATCGAGCAGCTCTGCAGCCAGGTACTTGCCAACGATTCCATTGAGCAGGTGGTGGTCGGACCACTGGATCTTGACCAGCTCGACCTGGGGGCCTCCTACGAGTTTGAATTACAGAAGGTTCTTCTCAGGGAACTGGATGACGATCAGCTCGAACAGCTTAGCCGGCAGGGACAGCTTTACCTGACACTTGTCGAGATGCAGACGATCCAGTCCTTTTTCCAGGAACTGGGTCGGGATCCTACCGACGTGGAACTGGAAACGCTGGCACAAACATGGAGTGAGCACTGCAGCCACAAGACGCTTGCCGGGCGGATTGCCTACCGCGATGAAAATGGGGAACGCCACTTTGAAAACATGCTGAAGGAGACGATCTTTGCCGCCACGCAGGAGATTCGCAAGGCTCTCGGTGAACAGGACTGGTGCGTGAGTGTCTTTGAAGATAATGCCGGGATCGTCCGCTTTGACGAGAACTACAACGTGGTCTTCAAGGTCGAGACTCATAATCATCCTTCGGCCCTGGAGCCCTACGGTGGGGCCAATACCGGGATAGGCGGAGTGATTCGCGATCCGCTCGGAACCGGCCTGGGTGCCAAGCCGGTATGCAATACCGATGTCTTCTGTTTTGCCCCGCCAGACACCCCGATGGACGAACTGCCACCCGGTGTCCTTCACCCGCGCCGCGTGATGAAGGGAGTTGTCTCCGGGGTAAGGGACTACGGTAACCGGATGGGGATTCCCACGGTCAACGGGGCACTCTATTTTGATCCCCGCTACCTCGGCAACCCGCTGGTCTACTGTGGCAACGTGGGGATCATCCCCTGTGAGAAATCCTCCAAGCAGACATCGCCGGGGGACAGGGTCGTCACGATCGGAGGTCGGACCGGTCGCGATGGAATTCACGGAGCGACTTTTAGTTCGGCTGAATTGACAAGTGAGAGTGAGACGATTTCCGGTGGGGCGGTCCAGATCGGCAATGCGATCACTGAGAAGATGCTGATGGATGTCCTGCTCGAAGCCCGTGATCGTGGCCTCTATAGTGCGGTCACCGATTGTGGAGCCGGCGGATTTTCCAGCGCGGTCGGTGAAATGGGGGAACACCTGGGGGTCGAGGTCGATCTGGAAAAAGCACCGCTCAAGTACAAGGGGCTCTCTTACACCGAGATATGGATTTCCGAGGCCCAGGAAAGAATGGTCTTTTCCGTGCCCGAGCAGCACTGGCAGGAATTCTATCAACTGTGCCATTCCGAGGGAGTGGAAGCGACGATTATTGGCCGCTTTGTTGATAGTGGGCGGCTGGTGCTGCGATACGAGGGGCAGGAGGTGGCAGACCTGGACATGCAGTTCCTGCACGATGGGCGGCCACCGGTGGTCAGGGAGGCCTTTTACGAGGTGCCCGAGGTGACTCCATTCCAGGATGATCAATTAGAAGGGGATGCCGGACAGTGGTTGACCTCGATCCTTGGATCGCTGAACGTCGCCAGCAAGGAATGGGTGATCCGCCAGTACGATCATGAAGTGCAGGGCGGGAGCGTGCTCAAACCGCTTGTTGGTGTGAACAATGATGGCCCTGGTGATGCGGCCGTGGTGCGGCCCATTCTCTCCTCCCGACGAGGCCTGGTTGTCAGTTGTGGTATGAATCCCTACTACGGGGATCTGGATACCTACCACATGGCAGCCAGCGCGATCGACGAGGCACTGAGAAACTGTGTGGCGGTTGGAGCGAATCCGGACCAGATTGCCATCCTGGATAATTTCTGCTGGGGATACACCGACCGGGCCGAGACGCTCGGCACCCTGGTGCGAGCGGCACTGGCCTGTTACGACATGGCCGTCGCGATGCAGACGCCGTTTATTAGTGGCAAGGACAGCCTGAACAACGAGTTCAGTTACCAGGATCAGGATGGGGATCGCCAGACCATCTCGATCCCATCGACGCTGTTGATCAGTGCCCTGGGGCAGGTCGACGATGTGGCGCGGTGCGTCACCATGGACCTGAAGCAGGCTGGAAACATTGTTTACCAGGTTGGCCGTACGCATGATGAGCTGGGAGGTTCCCACCTTGGCCTGGTGACCGGCTGTAGCGGGGGCCATGTGCCGCAGGTGGATCCGGGCATTTCCCTGGCGACGTTCAGGGCAATTCACCAGGCCATCTGTCAGGGTTTGATCCGCTCCTGCCATGACCTCAGCGAGGGAGGATTTGCCGTGGCGGCTGCGGAAATGGCGTTTGCCGGGGGGCTGGGGATCAGGATGGATATTGGTGCCCTCTCGGAAGAGGTAGGGGAACTGGCAGCACTGTTCGCGGAATCCAACTCGAGGTTCCTGTGCGAGGTCGCACCACCCCAGGTAGCGGCCTTCGAGCAGGCGTTCGAAAGCCTGGCCCTTACTCGTGTGGGAGAGGTTGTGGATGACGGCCAGCTGTCGATTGAGGTCGCTGGGCGCCCGCTGCTGCGGAGGTCCCTTGACGAATTAAAAGAAGCCTGGCAACAACCCCTGCGATGGTAGGGGGGCCGACCAGGAGAGGCTCTGAAGCACCGAACTTGTAAAGACTCAATTCAAAGGAAGATGGATGGCGAAGCCGCGTGTACTGGTTCTGCGAGCGCCTGGCACAAATTGTGACCAGGAGACGGCATTTGCTTTTGAACTGGCAGGTGGCTGCGCCGAGCGAGTCCATATCAACCGTTTGCTGGAACAGCCGGATATTGTGGAGCAATTCGAGATTCTCTGTGTGCCAGGAGGGTTCAGCTATGGAGACGATGTCGCTGCCGGACGTATCCTGGCATCCCAGATACGCCGACACCTCTGGCAGACGATGGCTGACTTCAAACAGGCAGGCAAGTTGATCCTGGGGATTTGCAATGGTTTCCAGGTACTAATCAAGTCCGGGATTCTGTTGGATGAGGAGCAGGACCAGGCCGCCCCGGCAACCCTTACCTGGAACGATTCCGGGCGTTACGAAGATCGCTGGGTCCACCTCTCGGCAGATGACACTACCTGCATCTTCCTGCGGGGTATTGAACAACTTTACCTGCCAGTGGCCCATGCAGAGGGGAAGTTCGTCCCCAGTAGTGAGGAGCACCTGGAGCAGCTTGCCACGGCAGGGCAGCTGGCACTTCGCTACAAGAATCCCAATGGTGCAGGGAATGGAGACGTGGATTTTCCGGCCAACCCGAATGGCTCTGTGGACAACGTGGCGGGTGTCTGTGACAGCACCGGCCGGGTACTCGGTCTCATGCCTCATCCGGAACGTCACATCGATCCCACACACCATCCGCGATGGACGCGCGAGGGTCTCAAGCCGGAAGGGGATGGGCTGGCGATTTTTCGGAATGCGATCGACTTTTTTTCCTGAGTCCAGGTCGACGCGTCATGAATGATCGTTCACTTTCGAAAGTGAATCTCGCAGCTGCCGTCCTCACAGTTCATCCGATACCGTCGCCGTGCGATGAAGCGGTAGATGGCCTGCCAGAGCGGAAGTGAAAAGGGGAAATGCATGATCGGCATGAGTGGCCAGAGTCGTGGAAGACGGCGCGTCAGGACCCGGAAAGCAGCCGCACCACGATAGATGTCCCCGCTGGGTTCTACCAGGTGCATGGCGTCCATCAGCTCCTCATGCGACAGGGCAGGGAACCTTGTTGTGACCTGGGGGTCATGCAGAGAGAGAAAGCTGAGCCGGTTCCTGCCATCGAACCGCGCCAGCCGGCGTACCTGCCGGCTGCAAAAATGGCAGTGGCCGTCGAAAATGATGACGGCGGCATCGGGATAATCACCTGGTTCTGGCAGTGCCGGCATGATCGGTTCGTTCCTTTTTCCATTCCGTAGCCGGGGAAACTGGCCGGTACCATACTACCCGTAGAACGTGCTCTCTCTTAACGTTGTACCTGGTTCAACGGGCCAGGCAGGAGGTGGATCTCGGGATCCCCCTCGATCACCATCAACTGGCAATTGACAGGGACCGAATGATAGCTGTCGACCATGCCGTTGCCCCATGTCACCTGGACGTTCTCTACCTGCCGGTCCTCTCCCAGCCCGATCAATAGCTGCCGCTGGTTGCTAGCCAGGTAACCATCGCCGGCCGTCAACTGGCGGACGAGTTCTCGCGGATTTTCTCCACCCACGGTTACCGCCAGGCGGGCACCAATGGCATCTCGCTGGATGGTGCGTCCTCGCAACTGGATGGCCAGGTAATTGCCTGCCTCCGGCGTGTCGTTGATCAGTACCGCCACGGGGGCATCCAGGTGCGAGACAATGAAATCCGGCTTCCCGTCACGGTCGAGGTCTCCCACGCTCAGGCCGCGTCCGAGCAGTTTTCGTCCAAAGTAGTCGCCTGCCTCTTCTCCCCGGTCGAGGTAGGTGCCGGCAACATTGGCCAGGTACTGGGGACGCATCTGGAAGGGGGTCCCCTTGTAGGTGTAATCATCCACATGGCCGTTGGCGATCACCAGGTCGGGTTGACCATCCAGCTGGGCGTCGAGGAACTGTGTGCCGAAACCAAGCAGGTTAAAGCTCGGTTCCCGCAGGTCCGCCTGCCGCGTCGAGTCACGAAAAATTCCTGCGGATTGCTGGACGTAAAGGGTGTTGGATTCCTTGTAAAAATTTGTCACGTGGATGTCCAGCAGGCCATCTGCATTGGCATCGTCCAGGGCAATTCCCATGCAGGCCTGGGCCTTGCCGTCACGGTCATAGGCCAGCCCGCTGATTACCGCCTGTTCCACGAAGGCAAGCGGTTCTCCCGGTCCATTGCGGTTGGCAAAGTAAAAATTGGCTGTCATGTCATTGGCGATGAAAAGGCTGAGCATGCCTGAACCGTGGAAATCTGCTGCCACGATACCGAGTCCCTTTCCATCGGCGGTCGCAATCCCGGATTGATCCGTGACATCCTGGAACGTGCCATTGCCCAGGTTTAACATCACCCGGTCCTGCTGCGCGTCGAACTCGGTGGGGGAACAGGATCGCGCCCGCCCGCTGTCTCGATCACAGATCAGGTCAAAAACACCCTCCCCGGAGAGGTAGTTCAGCTCGTAAAGATCAGCAAGGCCATCCCCGTTGAGGTCTGCCAGCAGGCAGCTGGTCGTCCATCGTGATCCCGCGGTACCGGCTTCCCCGGCCACGTCCTCAAAGGTGCCGTCACCGTTGTTCCGGTAAAGCCTGTTTTCTCCCACGTTGGCCAGGTAAATATCCGGGAACCCGTCATTGTTGAAGTCCCCCACCTGCACTCCCTGGCTGAAACGATTATCACCCAGGCCTGTCTGTTCGGTCACGTCCTCGAACGAACCGTCACCAAGATTGCGGAAGAGACGGTCCCGGTACTCCTGTTGCTCCTTTTCCGGTGGCCATTGGCATCCCTGGGTAAGGTAGATGTCGGGCCAGAGATCCCCGTCAAAATCGATCACCGCGGCACCGCCACCGGTAAATTCGAACATTCGCCGGCCCTCTGTGGCCGGATCATCTGCATTGAAATAGGTGAATCGGATGCCCGCCTGCTCGGCGATATCGGTGAAATGGACGCGTGTCCTGTCCTTGCCTTGTGGAGCGGGTGGGGGTGCGATCGTGCGCTGCATGTCTGGAAGTGGGTAGCTTGCCAGGTCGACGATGCGGGCCGGGTCACGCTGGTTGGCCACCTGGGGAGTGGACGGGGTGAGGGTTTGTTCCAGGCGCTGCAGGGCGGTCCGGGAGACTGGTGAGTTCGACTGCTGGGCCAGGATGATGTTGTGCCACCCGTAGGCTTCCCAGAACCTTCCCAGCTCTTCTGTCAGACGGGCCATGCTGCCGAGCAGCTCCATGTCGTCGTTATGGGTATTGACCCGCGTGACAGTCATTTCAAGTTCCTGTAACTGGCGAGCCCGGTCCTGGATTTTGACGGCAAGATCCTGCTGGCCGACAAGTGCCAGGGAGGTGGCCAGTTGGTAACAGGCAATCTGGTGATTGGGATCCTGCCTGAGAGCTTCCCAGAAGCACCGGGCGGCAGCCCGGGGCTGGCCCTGGTCCTGGCTCCAGAGCCCCTGGACGACCCACATGTCCGCATTCTCCTGGATACCATCTGGAAGTGCCTGGTACCATTTGAAGAAAGGTTGCTTGTCAGGTAGTTCCAGCAGCAGCATTCCCAGCCAGGCTTGTGCCTCGACCAGCCCGGGATTCCCCGCGATGGCCTTTCTCAGCAGGTCCCGGGCTTCTTCAAGCTGGTCCTCGCGGATGGCAAGCCGGGCATTGGCCAGCAGGATCGTCGGGTGGTCGGGATTGTTGCTGCGAAACTGCTCCAGCTCCGGCATGATTGCAATTGCCTTGGGATTACCAAGAAAAAGCAGGTCCGTCACCGTGAACTGGCCGGCCTGGAGTAACTGGAACCGAAAGGGGACCGCTTCCAGGCTCCGTCCCTGGATCGTCAGGAGGTAAGCGAGCCGTTGCCAGGCAAGTTGGAACTGGGGATCCAGTTCGATCAGCTGTCGCAGGTGTCGCTCGGCTTGATCGCCATGGCCAAGCTGGATTTCCAGTTCTCCAGCGGCAAACAGGATCTGTTTCTGGTCGGGGCCGGACTGGTCCAGGGCCGGGGTCAGCACCGCCAGTGCCGATTCGAACTCCTGGTTCCGGTAATGGGCATTGCTGGTCAGCCAGCGGAGCCGGGAAGACCGGGGGAATTGTTCCAGCCCCTTCTCTCCCAGTCGAATGGCTTCCGGATAATCCTGGGCCGCCAGGGACTGGTCGATCCGGGAAGCCCATTGCTCGGGTGTGGAGTTTCCCTGGCAACCGCTCATCACCAGTACGAGGCCGGCCATGGCAAGGACCGGCACGCAAGGAACCCCGTGATGTCGTCTCATCGGCCACCGAAAGAAGGTAAAGCGAAGTGGGATGTCGATGCCCTTCAGTCTAGTCGATTTCTGACTATTCATCCTCGTCGAAGAAGTCATCCTCGTCGAAATCGAAGAAACTCTCGGTATCGCCGTCCGCAGGAGGGTCGGATTCCGCTCGTGCTGCGATCAACGTGGCCAGGGTATCGCTCGTCCCCTGGTCGAACGATTCGTCCATGGCAGCATCTTTTTCGCACATTTTTTTCGGAGAAGGGACTCGCCAGGAACCCAGCACCATGACCGAACCGCCGAGCAGCAGCAGGATACCTGCCCAGGGTGGTGGTGTTACGGTCGGGCCGGCTATCCATGCCGGCGGGGTTGCTGAAGACTCCGGCATGGGAGGACGCAAGTGGAAATGATCGAGCAGGCTGCACTCGAGTCCCAGCATTAACAACGTTACGCCGATCGCCAGCAGGAAGGCACGCCACATGGTTCTGGCTCCAGGGAGAGGATGACACTGTTACTCGTATCGACCTGAAAGCTCTCATGACTGGTGTCGGCTGACAGCCGTATCACCGATACGGTTTACGGCAGCCAGTGACGATTGCGGCGATTATTCGGATGACTTTCGAAAGTGGGTACTTGTGCGGTTGAATTGTTTTCCACGCTCGTCCTATAATCCCGCACAACTTTCTGCGCTGGTGAAGTTCACGAGGAGACCGGAGGAGTCGCTCGCTTGGCTGAGAAACCCAGGATTCTGCTGATCAGGGATGAGGATCATCCACAGGATGATGTGGTGGGGCCTCTTCGCGAGCGGTTCGAGGTGGTCGAGGTGACGACTGCCGAAGAAGCCCTGGAGTCGATCATCACGGGGGACTACACGGGGCTCTTTTTTGCTCCCGATGTCGACTCTTCGATGCAGTCGCTTGCCGGCATGCTTCAGTCCAACCTGATCCTTCAGGGGATGCCCGATGGGGTTCTGTTGCTGAATCAGCAGAATTGTGTCGTCTGGGCGAACCATCGTTTTCAGAACTGGTCGATATTGGAAGAAACACGAGGGGAGAACATCTACCGTTGCCTGGGGAATCCCGAGATTCTCGGTCCGGACTACTGCCCCTGCCATACCGCCTGGGAGTCAGGACAGCCGTGCCAGTCGATCTTGCAGGGTGAGAAGGGCCAGTATTTTCAGCTTCATGCAGCTCCCCTGCGATCATCGGATGGCGAGATCACCCATCTTGTGGTGGCCGTGAATGATGTCACTGAACAGCAGCAACAGCAGCAGAAACTTTCGGCCATCCACCATGCCGGCAGTGGACTGGTGGACCTGACGAACGAGGAAGTCTTCGAGATGTCGGTCGAGGATCGCATCCAGTTGCTCAAGGAGAATATCCGGCATTACACGCAGCATGTCCTCAATTACAACTACGTGGAGATCCGCCTGCTGGATCAGAAGAGTGGGACGCTGGCCCCCCTTCTCTCGGCCGGGATTGATAAGGTCGCGGCAGAGCGAGCACTTTATGCGGACATGAAAGATAATGGTGTCACGGGGTTTGTGGCGGCGACCGGTGAGAGCTACCTTTGTGAAAATACCAACGAAGATCCTCTCTACCTGCCCTCTTTTAAGGATGCCCAGAGTTCTCTTACCGTCCCGCTTCTCTTCCATGACCAGGTGATCGGGACATTCGACGTGGAGAGCCCGGACCCCCAGGCTTTCAATGAAAGCGACCGGCAGTTTCTGGAACTCTTTGCCCGTGATGTGGCGATGGCAATTCACACGCTCGAATTACTTGTGGTGCAAAAGGCAACGGCTGCCCAGGAGAGCGTGGAAGCGATACACGGTGCCGTGGCATTGCCTGTGGACCACATTCTCAATGCCGCCGTCTTTGTGCTTGAGCGTTATATTGGCCATGAGCCGGTGGTCATGGAGAGATTGCAGAAGATTCTCAGGAATGCCCGGGACATCAAGCAGGTGATCCAGAAGGTTGGCCAGACGATGTCCCCTTCGGAAGCACTACCGGAGGGCGTGCAGGTGCAGCATCGTCCCTGCCTGGTGGAAAAGAGGGTGCTGGTGGTGGATGCCGATGATTCGGTTCGGAATGATGCACATGCACTGCTTGCCCGCTATGGCTGTGTTGTGGAAACAGCCGAGGCGGGTGACGAGGCAGTCTATCTCGTCCGAAATGCAGCAGACGATGATGCCTACGATGTCGTGATTGCCGATATCCGCTTGCCGGACATGGGGGGGCACGAAATGCTCTTAAAACTCAAGCAGCTTGAAAATCCGGTCCCCCTGATCCTGATGACCGGTTTTGGATATGACCCGGGGCATGCACTGGTCAAGGCGCGGCAGGATGGGCTTGAACAGCATGCGGTGCTGTACAAACCGTTTCGCCTGGACCAGCTGCTCGACACGGTGGAGCTTGTGATTGGTGGTCCGAACAGCACCCCGGAATCCTGATGCGGGAAAGGTACCGAAAGGGGGTGTCCGCTGGCTTGGTTCATCAACGTCTCGGCTGGGGTCGGGCACCTGGCCTTGTGCGTGGCGCTCGTTAACCGCTTGCAGGCCACGGCCCTGGATTACCGGCTGCTCCGGCTGCTCAAGCTGCTTCTGGTGTCTTCGCTGCCGCTCTCTGGCCTGGTTCTGCTTGGGCAACTTCCGGGCAACAGGATGCTCGAGGGAAGTGGTTACTGGTGGCTCTGCAGGGCCTGGCTTGGCTGGCTGCTCGTGGACTGGCACCTTCGCCGATTCTCGCCCCATCGTCGCTGGCGGGAGGGAGCCCAACAGCAGCAGGTAGTCGACCTGGGGGGAGAGGGTCTCGATCTGTCGGGCCTTGTCCATTTCTGCCGGCGGTTGCCTGGCAACCAGCTTCTTCAGCTGGAGGTCAACCACAAGGAAATGCCGCTCGGTTCGGCAGCGGAGGGGCTGGCCGGATTGACCGTCACGCACTTTTCCGACCTGCATATCTCAGGTCAGATGGGGAAGCAGTTTTACGAGTCTCTCTGTGATCAGGTCAACCAGCTTTCTTCCGACCTGGTCTGCCTGAGCGGAGATATTCTCGATGACGATCATTGCAGAGAGTGGTTTCCTGAGACGCTGGGTCGCTTGCAGGCCCGGCTGGGTGTCTACTATGTCCTGGGGAATCACGATGCCAGGCATGCGGACCCCGATCTGCTGCGGCAGGAACTGGCCGGCTGCGGACTGACCGACCTGGCCGGCAGGCAGCATCTTCTCAGCCACCAGGAGGGCCAGCTGCTGCTGGCGGGAACCGAGGTTCCCTGGCTTGGGACGCTGCAGGCGCTGGAGGACTTTCCCGGCAAGAACCCGCTCAGCCTGCTTCTTTCTCACTCCCCCGACACCATTCGCTGGGCCCGTCGGCGTGGCATCTCTTTGGTCCTGGCCGGCCACCTGCACGGAGGCCAGATTCGCCTTCCGGTGATTGGCCCGGTGGTCTCCCCCAGTTTCCACGGGGTCCGTTTTTCTGGAGGGAGGTTCCGATGTGGAAACACACTCCTGCATGTCAGCCGTGGCGTTGGTGGCATGCAGCCGTTACGGTGGAATTGCCGACCCGAGCTGACGCAACTTAGACTGACAGATGATCCACTGCCGTAACCATGATTCCAGGGTATCCGATGATGAATGAAATCAAGGGTGTGCTGCCGATCGTGCACACACCTTTTAATGAACAGGATGAAATTGACTGGGATAGTTTTCATCGCCAGGTCGACTGGGCTGTCGACTGTGGAATCCAGGGCTGTGCGATCGGCATGGTCTCGGAAGTACTGCGGCTGACATCCACAGAGAGGCGGCAGTTGACCGAGAACCTGGTTGCGGCAGTCGCCGGTCGGGTCGTCACGATTGCCAGTGCCGGGGCAGAGACCACGCAGCAGGCGATCGAGTATGCCTGCCATGCCCAGCAGGCAGGCTGTGATGCCGTGATGGCGATCCCGCCGGTCAGCACGGCACTTTCCGACCAGGAGGTGCTGGATTACTTCCGGCAGATTGCTACTGCCCTGGAGATCCCGGTGATTGTGCAGGATGCCTCATCCTATGTAGGGCAGGAGATTGACCTGTCGGTCTACCGTCGCCTGATTGATGAGTTTGGTGCGGAGCGAATCTATTTCAAGCCCGAGAGTGCCCCACTGGGGCCAAATCTCTCCCGGATTCGTGACGCAACCGAGGGACAGGCTCGTGTGCTGGAGGGATCCGGGGGGATCTCACTGATGGACAGCTACCAGCGTGGAATCTGCGGGACGATGCCGGGAATGGAATTCCTGGAGGGACTGGTTGCCATCTGGCAGGCTCTTGAGCGAGGAGACCGGCCGGCCGCCTACCGGGTCTATCTCCCCGTCTGTGCCCTCGTCGCCCTGCAGCTGCAGGCCGGCCTGGACGGTTTCCTGGCGATCGAGAAGTACGTGCTCCATAAGAGAGGCCTGTTTGCGACCGCTCGACGGCGTGGTCCGATCCAATGGGAAATGGATAGCGAGACCTGTGAGGAAGTGGATCGACTGCTTGACCTGCTGGAAGCGGCCCTGCAGGCAGAAAAGTAATCGTGGCCTGCCGCGTCCATGGCAGGGCTTTCTAGTCTGCTTGCGGGCGACTGACCATCGCTCCGTACAGGCAGGGAGGAGCCTGGAGATGAGCATAGCGTGGTTTCTCAAAGCCCGCTTCCATGACCAGCTGCTGCAGCTGGTGAGGGTCACAGGGGCTGGCGTCGTGACTGGCAAGCCCCATCTCCAGCGAGAGGATGCTGAGGGTAAGTTCGCCTTCGGGCTGGCCGCCAAACAGGTCGGCCAGGACCAGTTCGCCGGTTGGCTTGCGCGCCTGGCGGGCCCGTGCAAGGAGCTGCCGCTGGCCGTCGACCGGCTCAAGTGACAATAGCTCGGTCATCAAGACCATGTCAAACGAGGCGGCCGGCAGTTCCACCTCACGGTAGTCTCCCTCCAGCGTGGTAAGCCGGTCGGCAAGCCCGATCGAGGTGGCTGTTGCCCTGGCTCCCGCCAGCGTGACCGGGTCATCGGCCAGGGTCAGCTGGACCGAGGGGTCGTGGTGGGCGATCGCCATGCTCCAGACACCGATGCCACAGCCCAGGTCCAGCAGCGTTCCTCCCCTTGGCTGCTGTTCGACGCCCAGGACCTGCACCAGTTCCAGGGCGGCCGCGGTGGTGGCCCACTGGACCGCCATCCGGCGATTGCGAAAAGCCGTGATCTCTGCCTGGTCTCCGATGGCTCCTTCGCGAAGTACCGATGCGAGAGGTTCCCAGCGGTAATTGCCCAGGTCATTTTCATGTTGCATGAACAACTGGGTTGCCGGGGCGAGGGCAAAGTCCTCCTCGTACTGCTCAATGACTCCAAGCAGCCGGAGGCATTCCAGCAGCCGGCGGAGCGGATCGAGTTGCAACTGGCAGGTGTCGGCCAGCTGGGCGATGTTTTTTTGTCCCGTCTGGAGTGACTCGAGCAGTCCCAACTGGCAGCTGGCCTGGTAGATATGGCCGGTGGCCACCTGGTTTGCCGTTGACTGGTACTGGGCAAGCGTCCTGTTCTGCACATCGTTCATCAGTGGATATCACCCGGCGAGAGGGAACAGGGCTGCCAGGATCAGCGTCACAGCCAGGCCTGTCACGCCCATCACAATACTGTTGGGTGTGACCGTCTTGAGTGCTTCCTGCTCCGTCATTCCGCTCATCTTGCAGACCACCCAGAAGCCGCTGTCCGCCATCCAGGCGATCGGCTTGGAGCCACAGCCGATTGCCAGGGCCAGGTAGACAGAATGAAATGGCAAGTTCCCCTGCAGTGCGAGCGGGGCCAGTACGCTGCCGGCGGTGATCATGGCCACCGTGGCAGAACCCTGGGCAGTCCGGATCAGGGTGGTGATGAGGAAAGCGATCGGAAGGATCATCAGCGGCTGGACACCCTCCTGGAGCATGGCAATCTGCTCGGCAATACCCGACTGGCGAATGGCGGCTCCGAAACCGCCGCCGGCGGAGGTGATCAGGATGATGATGCCGCCCCCGGCGAGGGCATGCTGAACGGAGGCCGCCAGTTTCTTTCGGTCCGGTTGCTGCCTGATGAGCGTCAGCATGGCAATCGCCGCGGCCAGGATCAGGGCCATGTTCTTGTCACCGAAGGTCATGATGGTCGGCTTGAGAGAGACCAGCCAGCCCGGGGGGGACGGGTTTCCGTCCAGCACGGTCTTGGTCGCGGTCGCTGCTGCGATCAGCAGGACGGGCAGCAGGATTGGCAGTACCGCGATCCAGAAGGAGGGCAACTCCTCGTCGCTACGGCTGGCCTGGGCCGTCAGTTCCTCGATCGATGCATCGGGAGCATCCCGCAGGGGGATTTCCATGCGGCGGTTAATCCAGCGGGCAAACAGGTATCCTGCCATGCTGGCAAACAGGCCCACGATAATGCCACCGATCATCATGTCCAGGAAACTGACGTCCAGCATGTCGGCCACGATCAATGGTCCGGGCGTGGGAGGGACAAGCGAGTGGGCCATCGCCCCGCCGGCCACGATGGCCAGGATAAACAGCAGGTAGTTCTTTCCGGTTCTTAACCGCATCGCCTTGGCAAGCGGGATCATCAGGTAGAAGACGGTGTCAAAAAAGACCGGGATCGAGAGCAAGAAGCCACTTCCCATGAAAGCCAGTCCCGCGCGTTTTTCCCCTACCACCCTCAAGGCGGAGCGGACGATGCGGTCGGCGGCCCCGCTGTCGAGCAGGCACTTGCCGATAATCGCGGCCATGGCAATCAGGATACCGATCTTGCCACAGGTCTCCCCGAACCCCTGGGACACGCGCTGCGGGGCTGTTGAACGGACAAATTTCTTTGCCTGGGATTCGGTCCACTTGGGGAGGACCGGGACGATGGTCCCGTCGGATGTTTTCTTGGCGGCCGGATGGAGTTGTTCCTGGGCATAGGACTCCAGGGCTGTGCGGGGCGTCATCGAGGCGACCGTGATCCCGGCCAGCAGGAGGGCCAGGAAGGCATGCAGCCGGAGGACAAGAATACCGACCAGGACGATCGTGATCCCGGTAAGGAGGATCGTTACCGGGTGAGTCAACAGCTCAATCATCATGTTTTCACTCCTGGTAAAGCAGGATCGAGAATCCCGATCCCGCGCTGGTCTGCTATAATACTCCTGTTTGCTGCCAGATCGTAGCTGGGGGGTCGGAAATCGGTCGCCGACACCAGTCTCTCATGAAATACAGCCATCCCATGTCGAGCTCTCCTTTTAACTCGCTTGCAGGCCTCGGCAGTCTCCTGCTGCTGGGACTGCTTGCGGTTGCCAGCCCTGGCCAGGACAAGCCAACAGCGGAAGAGTTCGATTTCTTTGAAAAGAAAATTCGCCCGGTTCTTGTCAAGCATTGCTACAAGTGCCACTCGGAGAAGGCGTCGAAGGCGGAGAATATCAAGGGGGGGCTGCGGTTGGACAACCGTGCCGCCACGCTCAAGGGAGGAGAAAGTGGCGCCGCGATTGTTCCCGGTGAACCGGATAAGAGCCTTTTGCTGGATGCCTTGAATTACGAGTCCTTCGAGATGCCTCCCAAGGGGAAACTGCCGGCGACGGTGATCGCCGATTTTCGCAACTGGATCGCCCGTGGTGCTCCAGATCCTCGCGACGGGGTAGTGGCGACGACCGCCGGTATCGATATTGCGGCGGGAAAAAAACACTGGGCCTACCGGCCGCTGCGGCTTCCTTCTGTCCCGGCAGGGAGGGCCGAATCCCCGATCGATGCCTTCCTGATCTCTCGGCTGGCGGCGGAACGGCTTCAGCAGGGCCCGCTGGCAGGACGGCGCGAACTGATACGCCGACTTTACTTTGACCTGCTGGGCCTGCCACCTTCCCCGGCACAGATCGCCGATTTTCTCGCCGACACGGCGCCGGATGCCTACCCCCGCCTGGTCGACCAGTTACTTTCCTCTCCGCAGTTTGGTGAACGCTGGGGACGGCACTGGCTGGACGTGGTGCGGTATGCCGAGTCCATCACGCTTCGGGGGCAGGTCTTCGCCGAGGCCTGGCGGTATCGGGATTATGTGATCACGACCTTTAACCACGACATGTCTTTTAATGCCTTTATCCAGCAGCAGATTGCCGGCGACCTGTTGCCGGCAGAAACACACCAGCAACGGCATCGCAACCTGGTTGCCACCGGTTTCCTGGCCATGGGAAACAACAACCTGGAAGACCAGGACAAGGGGAAGTTGCGAATGGACGTGGTGGATGAGCAACTGGAGATTATCAGCCGTGGCTTCCTGGCCCAGACGGTCGGCTGTGCCCGCTGCCATGACCACAAGTTCGATCCTATTCCAACCAGGGATTACTATGCCCTGGCAGGGATCCTGAGAAATACCAAGACACTCAACCATGCCAATGTCTCCAAGTGGATCGAAATGCCGCTTCCGCTTGAACCCGGGCAGGAGGCAGAGTTGAAACAGCAGAAAGCGGTGATCGCGGCGGTCAACAAGCAGATTGCCGAATTAAAATCCCGCATGAAAGGAGGCACAGCGGTTCCGCTGCCACTGGCCCAGGTGACGGGCGTGGTGGTCGATGATGCCCAGGCCACGCTGACCGGAAGCTGGACGAAGTCGATCTCCAATAAAAACTACGTGGGAAAGGGTTACCAGCACGACCAGGGAACCGTCAAGGGAGACAATACCGCCATCTTCAAACCGGCGGTGCCGCTCGATGGAGAATACGAGGTGCGGTTTGCCTACACCGAGGGAAGTAACAGGGCACCTGCCGTGCCGGTCACCGTGGTCAGCCCGGATGGCGAAAAGACCACCACCATCAACCAGAAAAAAAAGGCACCGATCCAGGGCCGGTTTATCTCCCTGGGGCGTTACCGGTTTACTCCCAATGGTCCGGCAGAAGTCACGCTTAGCAACGCCGGTACGACCGACGTGGTGATCGTGGATGCCGTCCAGTTCCTCTCCGTGGAACTACTGGAGAAAGAAGCGGTTGCCGTGAAACCGGGTGCCGATGCGACCCTGGACAAGCAACGGCTGGCGGAGCTGGAAAAGGAACTCAAGAAACTAACCGCCAGGCTGCCCCCGCAGCCAAAGTACATGTCGGTTCAGGAAGAGGCAGAGATTGGTGATACGCAGGTTCATATACGGGGTGATGTTCACAACCTGGGAGAGCCGGTTTCACGGGGAATCCTGCAGGTGGCGGACTTTGGCAGCCAGATTTCGGTGCCGGAAAAACAGAGCGGTCGCCGGGAGCTGGGAGCGTGGATTGCCTCGGACCTGAATCCTCTCACCTCGCGGGTGCTGGCCAACCGGCTCTGGCACTGGCTGTTCGGTGCCGGCCTGGTCCGCACGACGGATAATTTCGGTACGACCGGTGAAGAACCCTCCCACCCTGAACTGCTGGATTACCTGGCGGCCCGGTTGCTGGAAAAGAACTGGTCCGTCAAGAGCCTGCTGCGTGAGATCGTATTGAGCCGGACGTACCGGCTTTCTTCCCGGGGGAGTGGCCGGGGGATGGCAGTGGATCCGGAGAATCGACTTCTCTGGCGAATGAACCGTCGCCGGCTGGATGCGGAAAGCCTGCTGGACGCCATCCTCAGCGTGAGTGGATCGCTGGACTCGCAGATCGGCGGTTCCACGATCCGGGATGGGACGGCGAATGACTACAACTACAAGCATTCTGGAAATCGACGGGCTGTCTACTGGCCGGTTTTTCGGAACTCGCTCCCGGATATCTTTGTTGCCTTTGATTTTGCCAATCCCAGCATGGTCACCGGACGGCGAGATGTGAGCAGCACGGCTCCACAGGCACTCTTTCTGATGAACAACCCCTGGGTCATCGAGCAGGCAGAAAAAACGGCAGTCCGCTTGCTGGCACGTGAGAAGCTCAGTCATCAGGATCGATTCCAGCAGGCCATGCTGCTAACGCTGGGACGGGCGGCCACGGCCGAGGAGTTGCGAGTGACACTTGAATTTATAGAATCAGGCGAAAACGACCCCCAGTCGCAAAAACATGCCTGGTCGCAGATCGTCCAGGCTTTATTCTCATCGCTCGATTTTCGATATAATCACTAGGACATGTGGATAGCGTCAATCCAGGTCAGGAACCGATGGCTTCTTTTCCAATCAACCGACGGCAGGCACTCCAGACGACAGCTTGTGGTTTTGGCCAGCTTGCATTGGCCGGGCTGTTGAATCAGTCTTCTGACGCTGCAGACAACCCACTGGCGGCACGGCAGCCCCATTTCGCACCGCGTGCCAAGCGAGTTATTTTTCTCTTCATGCAGGGGGGGCCAAGTCATGTTGACTCGTTCGACTACAAGCCGTTGCTGGATGAAAAGGATGGCCAGACTTTTTCCTTTGATGATGCGCGTGTGATCGCCAAGACGGGAAAGCGTGGAAGTTCCCAGAAGGTGATGAAACCGCTCTGGAAATTCCAGCAGCATGGGGAAAGCGGACTCTGGGCATCGGATCTTTTTCCCCACATGGCGGGGCAGGTCGACAAGCTCTGTATGCTGCACTCGATGCATACCGAGGGAGTGGCCCATGGACCTGCTACCCTGTTTCTCCATTGTGGCGCAACCAACTTCGTGCGGCCCTCGATGGGATCCTGGATCAACTACGGGTTGGGGACAGAAAACGAGAACCTGCCCGGGTTCATTTCCATTTGTCCCTCGCCCGGAAATGGGGGGGCCCGAAACTACGGCAATGCATTCCTGCCCCCGGTTTTCCAGGGAACAACTTTCGGCAGCACCAGCCAGCCGGCCTCCGAAGCGACGATTCGTGACCTGGTCAACAACCGCTATGGCAGGAAAGCTCAGAAACGACAGTTCGATCTGCTTCGTTCGCTCAACGCCGAACAGCTCAAACGCCATGCCGATGATGTCGAACTGGAGTCGGTGATTAACGCTTATGAACTGGCCTGGCGGATCCAGAGCCATGCTCCGGATCTGTTGGATCTCTCCGGGGAATCGGCAGCGACACTCGAGATGTACGGAGTGGATGAGAAGGAGACGGATAATTTTGGCCGCCAGTGCCTGATGGCCCGCCGCTTTTGTGAGGCGGGTGTACGTTATATCCAGGTCACTTACGGGGATGGGACAGCCAACCCGGCCTGGGATCAGCATTCCAACCTGCCCAAGCATGCCGAACATGCCCTGAAGGTGGACAAGCCGATCGCCGGGTTGCTTGAGGACCTGGATCAGAGGGGGGTGCTGGAGGACACGATTGTCTGGTGGGGGGCGGAGTTTGGACGCACCCCCTATGCCCAAGATAATGGAACGGGGCGGGATCATAATCCGGGGGGCTTTACCACCTGGCTGGCCGGCGGTGGACTCAAGTCCGGTTTTCGCTACGGGGCGACCGATGAGTTTGGTGCCAAGGCCGTTGAAAACAAGATCCACATGCACGACCTGCATGCGACGATCCTGCACCTCCTGGGCATGGATCACGAGCAGTTGACCTATCGATATTCAGGACGTGACTTCCGCCTGACCGACGTGCACGGGCATGTCGTCAAGGAGATCTTTGCCTAGGAAAACCCCGCGGGGAAGTTATCGACTTCGCAGTTTTCCGTTCCCCCTGGTAATCGCATCGTAGACCGTTTCGGCCATCACCTTGGCACCGGCTGCGTTGGGATGCACCCCGTCAGGAATATTCTCTGGCATCTTTGACAACGGTGTGTAGAGGTCAATAAGGCGACATTTTGTTTTCCGGGCAACGGCCTCGACATGGGGGATCACCTCACCACCAACGATCGCTTCGCTGATACCATATGCCGTTTTTGGAACCGGTACCGGCTTGCAGAGGTAGACGATGGGCGTGCTCTCAAGGGAGCGGAAGTGGGCGATCATTGCTTCCAGGTCGACAGGGAACTGCTTGCTCATTTTCCAGTTTTGTGGCTTGCTGTCATTGGTCCCGAGCTTGATGATCACGATGTCCGGTTGAAACTCGGTGGCCTGGGTGAACTGCTCACGTTCCCAGTACGGGAAATCTCCCTGCTTGAGAAGGGTGGCACCACTTCGACCAAAGTTCATTACCCTGGCTCGGTCACCAAGCAGTCGATCGAGGACCTGGGGGTAGGCGTTGACTTCCCTGTTTTCCACCCCTGCACCGAACGTGATACTGTCACCCACGCAGGCGATTTTCACCGGATCGTCATCTGCCAACGTGGTGATTGTGAGAGAAAAGCTGAGTGCCAGGGTCAGCACGAGACGTCTGTTAATGCTCACGGTTACCATGTCCTCGGTCTCTCCTGTGAAGGGAAGGCTGTCCGGAAGGATGAGATAGACGGGCAGTTCTGTTAGCATCATACGAACACGTTTGCCCGCAGCATGCAAGCACGTGTTGTTTCAATTCATGATCGGCCTGTCTCCCGGGGGACACGTAACAGATGGAACAATCGCTCATCATTGACCCGGTCACGCTCAAGGATGCGATTAGCGGGACAAATTTCTCGACCGTTGATTGGGTGATTGTCTCGGCATACCTGATGATCTCGGTGGTGATTGGCCTGCTGGTAAATCGTTATGCCAAGAGCATGGCTGCTTATATCGGTGCTGGTCGCAGTGTCGGTACCTGGCTGGGGATCGCCACCATGACGGGAACCGAGCTGGGGCTGGTAACCGTCATGTACAACGCCGAGGTCGGCTACCGTGATGGATTTGCTTCATTTCATATCGGGCTGGTTTTCGGGGTGATGGTACTGATTATTGGACTCACCGGTTTTATCGTTGGCCCGCTTCGCCGTCAGAAGGTGCTGACCATTCCGGAGTACTACGGGAAGCGGTTTAATCGCACGACCCGGATTCTTGGCGGGATTATCCTGGCAACGGCCGGCATCCTGAACATGGGTGTGTTTTTGAGCGTTGGTTCCAAGTTTCTTGTTGGTATCACCGGACTGAATCCCGATGCCATGGCGGTCCCGATCGTGATGACCATCTTGCTGGTGATTGTCTTGATTTACACTGTACTGGGTGGAATGATCTCGGTGATCATTACCGACTTTGTCCAGTTCGTTGTGCTCTCGGTGGGGGTGATTGTCACGACATTGCTGGCCATCAACGAACTTGGCATGTCAACGATCGTGGAGACGGTCGGCCGGGAAATGGAGGCCGGGTTCAATCCCGTTGCTGCCAACAGCAATTTTGGTTTTTCCTATGTCACCTTTACCGTGATGATGGGACTGATGACCTGTGCCGTCTGGCCAACGATGGTTTCACGGGCCCTGGCGATGGAAAGTGAGAAGGCGGTCAGGAGACAGTACACCTGGTCGTCCGTATCGTTTGCGATGCGGATGGTGATTCCTGCCTTCTGGGGAATCTGTGCCTTTGTCTTCATCCATGAAATGGCGAGCTCGAATGTTTTTGAAATGGCAGACGCGAAGGATATGGCGGACGCGAAGAATGTTGTCGGTTACTTCATGCCCGAGGGTGGGGGGGGCGCCCCCGATAGTGCCTATGCCATGCCGGTCTTCCTCGGTCGGATTCTTCCGGTCGGGTTGATCGGAATCATTACGGCAGCCATGATCGCCGCCTTCATGTCCACCCACGACAGTTACCTCTTGTGCTGGAGTTCCGTGCTGGTGCAGGATGTTGTGGCACCGATTCGGGGTGGGGCCATGTCGACGCAAAGCAGGATCCAGTTAACCCGCCTGTTCATCGTCCTGATTGGGATTTTCGTCTGGGCCTGGGGCCTTTTTTACGAAGGAGATGACCGCATCTGGGATTACCTGGCGGTCACCGGTGCGATGTATTTCACCGGTGCGGCGGTCGTGCTGGCCGGTGGCCTGTACTGGAAACGGTCGTCCAGTGCCGGGGCGATTGCCGGCCTGCTTTGTGGTGCAACCGCGGTGCTCGGTGTCGAGGCGATCCGTGACAGGATCAACCATGCGCTGGGAACAGAATTCACGGGTCCCGAGTTTGGCCTGGGGAGTATTGCCTTTTCGGTGATTAGTTTTGTTTTGTTCTCGCTGCTGATTCCGGATCGAACCAACGGCGAGGGGGGGGTGCAATGAGCTGGCAGGGACTGTGGTTAGGTATGTTGTGGGTGGTCTTGGTGCTCTTCGCAGGGATGAGCGTTGTGGTCACGGTTCTCGGTGTTCGGGATATCAAGAAGATGCTGGCCCGCCTTGCCAGCCAGGCATCGGATAAAGAAACCGATGCGGGAGTGGACGGTTCTGGTGATGGTGTTTTTGAATTCGTAGAACCCAAAGAGAGGTGAACGGGAGACAGCGTCTTGGAAGCACCCTGCCGTTGGAGTCAACTTTTTCTGGATAATTAAACGGCTGCTCGAGTGATCGGGGTTCCTCGTTCAAGGAGCAACTGGTCGATTGCCGCGAGCGTCGTGCTGTCCAGTGGCCGGTCCATCGCCCCGGCGGTCTCGCGGATCTGTTCCGGCCGTTTCGCGCCACAAAGGGCGACGCTGATGCCGGGCTGTGAGAGCGTCCAGCTCACAGCCAGCTGGGCCACGCTGTGGCCACTCCGGCTGCCAAGCTCTCGCAGAGCATCCACCAGATCCTGGTTCTTCTCCCATTCCTCCCCCTGGAACATCGGGTACTTGAGCCGGCTGTCACCCGCCGCGAACACATGGTCACGTGCCAGCTTTCCTGCCAGCAGTCCCTTCATCAAAGGCCAGTAGACCATCACGCTGACGGAATTCTCCCGGCACCACGGCAGAGTATCCAGCTCGATCTCGCGCTGCAACATGTTGTAAGGCGGCTGGAATGCAGCGATCGGGCATTCGCCCTGGAAGTCGATCAACTGCTGGAGGGTGAAATTGGAAACGCCGATCGAACGCGTCTTGCCCTCTTTCATCAGCTCCCGCAGGGCCCCGGCGGACTCGGTGACCGGAACCCGGGGATCTGGTGCGTGAAGGTAGAGCAGGTCGAGGTAGTCGGTCTGCAGTCGCTCAAGGCTCTTTTCACAGTGTGCGCGCAAAGTGGCGGGGCGCCCGTCCAGGTCTCGCGTGCCGTCTCCTCTCAGCGAGATTCCACCCTTGCTGGCGATTACCAGCTGCTCGCGCCGGTTGCCGAGTGCCTCGGCAATCAGCCGTTCGCTTTCCCCGTCAAGCCCGTACGCATAGGCGGTGTCCAGCACATTAATGCCACATTCGACCGCTGCGTGCAGTGTTTGCAGGCTCTGCTCATCGGTCACATCCGGGCTGGTCATGCCGGCAATGGGCCAGCAGCCGAGAGCAACCGGGGAGACCATGATGCCAGTGGTTCCAATCTCTCTCAGTTGCATCCGGTCTCACCAGGCTGGAAAAGAAGTCTTTGGAGGGAAGCGATCCGTTTTTCATCGTACCAGCCACGCTTGTGAACGTCACACCTGTGCCCGAACGATACCAGCAGCCATGTGGTTTTTTCTCGTTGTAACGGTTTTTATGGAGAACAAATGATCGCCGGTCTGCGTCCAATGTTTTTGAGGCAAAACGGTAAACGAGGTAAACCCGGGTGACTATACTAGCCACAACCGCGTTGGCCTGTAGTGTTTCTTGTGTTGATGGCATGAGCACATTTCCGGGCATTTCATGGATCCCATGAAAATCGCCGGGCGGATATTTCTTTTCAGGAAAGAAAGCAATGAATCTTTCACGACCGATCTTGGCCCTTCTTGTAACGATCTTCCTGGCGGGCAATTGCCTCGGCCAACAGCCTGCTGCCGAGGTGCCGGCTGGTGCGGAAGAAAAGGATGAAAAGAAGGGAGAGGAACTCCGTGAACAGACAATCTACATCCCCTACGACAAGCTCCATCACGTCTTCGAGCAGCCCGAGCGAGGGGTCTTTCTGCCCTATGAGAAATTCCAGGAACTCTGGCGGCAAGCCCGCATGGGACAGGAACGAGCCCCGCAGGTACAGATTCCCCTGCGTTCATTGATTACCTCCATTGACAGCCTGGCAACGGTCAAGGGAGATGTCGTACGGGTCGAGGCAACTCTCCATGTCGAGGTGCTGGGCAAGGGGTGGCACGAGGTGCCGCTGCGCTTGCAGCAGTCAGCAATCCTGTCTGCCCGCCTGGGAGAGGACACGGCTCGCATCCTTTTTCGCGAGGGGCAGGGATATTTCCTGTTGATTGAACAGCCCGAGGATGGAGACAACGGTTACCAGCTGACGTTGGAATATGCCCGCGCTTTTGCCCGGGCGCCAGGCCAGAACCAGGTCTCCTTCCAGGCTCCCCAGTCCTCGGTCAACCGCTGGACTATCCGTATCCCCGAGCCGGGAGTCGAGGTGAACGTCCATCCACTGGTTGCAGCCACGGAAATTCGTTCGCTGCCCGGCCCCGTCCAGGCGGTGGGAAGTAACAACCCGGATGAAGGGGATGATGGAGATGGAGCAGAGGGGGATGGAGATGGAGAAAAGACGGAGTCGGAAGATGAAGAAGCAGGAGAATCCGAGGCGGTTGCTCTCTTCCAGGAACCCGCTCCCCCCACCATGGACGAGACGGTCCTGCTGGCTTTCTTTGGCGTGACCCCAACGGTGGAGATTGACTGGACGCCCAGGTCCGAGGGGGCGGCAGGCCTGACAGCCCTGGCGACTGTCCAGGCGAGCCAGACAGTAACGGTTGACGAGGGGGCGATGCGAACCCGTGCGGACCTGGTCTACGAGATCAGTCGAGCGGAGCTGACACAACTTCAACTGCTGGTTCCCGGAGATCAGAAAGTCGCCGGTGTTTTTGATCCCAATATCCGGCAGTGGGACGTGGCCCCGCAGGATGATCAGCAGCTGGTCACGGTTCAGCTCTTTGAGCCGGCAAAGGCAACCCAGAAGATCACCATCGAGCTGGAGAAATTTGATATCGACCTGGCGGCAGAGGTTGCGGAATCGATTCCTGCGATCCAGGCGCTGGGAGTTGCTCGCCAGCAGGGTACCCTGCTGATCCGGCTGGACGGGGCACTGCGGGGAGAAGTTACCACGCGTCGAGGACTCCTGCAGATCGATACTGCCGAGTTGTCCGGCAACGCGGCCAACAGCCGATGGGATTTTGCCTACCGTTATGCCGCCCTGCCGTTTGACCTGGAATTGAAGATTGAGAAAGTGGAACCGCGGATAACAACGACCGAGCTGGTCGAGGTTTACCTCGAGCCGGAGCAGCTGACGCTGGACCTGTTTGTCAAATACCAGGTGGAACGTGCGGGGATATTCCAGCTCCAGCTGGTGGTTCCGACCGACTATGAGATTCGCCAAATTCGCGGCCACCAGGCATCCGGTGCGGAGCCCGTGGTCGTCGATAATTACCATCGCTCGGAAGAGGATCCCACACAACTGACGGTCTATCTCAGCCGCCGGGCTTTCGGGGACATGGGCTTGCTGGTGGAACTTCAGCGACCGCTTGACGATGAGAACCTGCTCACTCCGACAGGGAATTCCACCGACTACACAATTAACTTTCCTCATGTCGACATCTCAAGCGTTGCCCGAACGAACGGGCGCCTGATCGTGTATGCCCCGGAGAGCCTGCGGATTACACCATTGGAAATTGAGGGGGGGCGGTCGCTCTCCTTTACCGAGGCGCTCGATGGCATTGAGTCGGTGCGAGGAAGTCGTTTTGCTACCACGCGGCCGGTCCATGCTTTTGCTTTTTCCGCCGACCTGTTTACCCCCCAGGTGAGTGCTCTTCGCCGACAGCCCCAGGTGACTGCCGGTCAGATGCTGGCCATCGATGTCCAGCCGGGCGTGATCAAATACGAGGCCACATTTCACTACGAGATTCTCTACAGCAGTGTTCGTTCCCTGCGGATTGATCTTCCCGAGGGGATTGCGGCGGATGTTCGTAACCAGACAGCGCTCTTCCAGGAATCGGTGATGGATCCGGCTCCGGAGGATCTGGCCGAGGGTTACCTGGCCTGGAATCTTCAGGCAGATCGCGAGTTGCTTGGTGCAATCAACCTGCGGCTCAGTTGGGAACAGCCGATCGAGGAACTCCTGGACGGCAAGAGTGAACAGTGGTCGATTCCTCACCTGCAACCACGCGATGTGCAGCGGGCATGGGGACAGATCGTCTTTTCCAAGGGAGAGAATATCGACGTCAATGCAGTGGGGAATCCGGTCGGCTTGCGTCCCATTGATCCTCGTATCGATCTCATGAATGGGACGGCGGCAGAACTGGTCCTCAATGCCGCCCGGGCCTTTGAGTTTCACCAGGACTGGGTCCTGGAGGTTGCGGCGACTCGCTTCCAGCCCGAGCAGCTGATGACGACTGTTGTCGAACAGGCGGTCTTTCGCATGGTCGTGACACTGTCCGGGCAGCAATCGGTGCAGGCACTCTACCGTCTTCGCAGTGCCGAGCAGCGTTTGAGAATGAAGTTTCCGGGCAAGCCCGGCCAGGTCCAGATTGTTGAATTGAGAATCAACGGGACCAGTGTCACACCGGAGCAGGGAGAGGGAGAAGAGTACCTTGTGCCGCTCAAGAGTATTGCCGCCGACCAGGAGTTTGTCCTGGAAGTGGTCTACAAGGATTCCGACCCGGACAACAGGTACCTGCAGATCCCGGCTTTTGCTGACAACCCGGCCATCCATGAAGCGCATCTTTGTGCTTTCCTGCCCCGGCGGACGGCGCTGGTGAATTATGGTGGTCCCTGGACAGATAATTTTTCTGTCGGGCCGGAAGCGATCTTGAGTGGCAGTATTCACTCGCAGCTGGATAACAAGGAACTTGTCTCGCGGTTGGCCAGTGGCCTGGTTTCGCCAGAAGAGCTCAATTTTGAGCTGCAGGGGCAGGAGTATATTTTCTCCACGCTGCAGCCGGATGGGACGGGCCAGGGTGGACTTCACCTGACAACCATGTCCCGCAACTGGCATCATGGCCTGCTCTACCTGGTCGTGGGTGTCATCGGGGTGTTTGGTTTGCGAGTGAAGCTCAAGGAGCAAGTCCTGCTGGCTGCCGGGCTTGTGACTTTCTCCCTGCTGCTGGGAGTTTTTGTTCCGGTGCTTTACCTGCAGCTTCTCGATGGTTACTTCCTGATTTCCGCCATGCTGGTTGTTGGTATTTGGATTGCCTGGGACGGTGTTCGCGGTCTGAAGGTCGCATCGGCACTGTTACCGCTGCGCCGTTCAACAAGTACTGCTGCGGTGGACGTGGCCGCTGTGGACCAGGCGGCTCCCTTCGAGGAGTCGGAGCAGAAAGCAGAGTCGGAGGAAGGAGAGTCCGAGGGGGTAACCGAAGTGGAACCCGAGGAGGAGAAAGCAGAATCGGAGGAAGTGGAGGAAGCCGAATCCGGGGAGCCGGAAAAGGAAGCAGGCTCTGACGAGGAGGACAGCGATGAAAATGCTTAAGCAATCCGTGCTGGGAATTCTCCTGCTGGCCATGTGCTGGGGCATCCCGGCAGTGGCACAGCAACAACAACCTGCGGTACGGGTGAACACGGCGCCGGTTGACCTGGAGAAACCGGCTCGCGAGATCTTTGTCCCCTTTGAGGATCTGAACGTGATCCTGGGGAGCAACGTGCAACGGGTTTTCATGACACGTGCCGAGTACCAGGCGCTGGTTGGAAAGGCATCCCGGAAGGCGGGACAGCGTCCACCGCAGCATGCGGTGCTCGTTTCGGGTGACCATAAAATTGAGGTCGAAGAAGGCCGGGCGCGGATCCGTTCCGTCCTTCAACTGGAAGTCCTTGAGGACGGTCTGCAGAGCCTCCCCCTGGCCCTCTCTGGTGTCGCCCTGCAGGCTGCAGAGCTGGATGGCGAGTCGGCATCCCTTGCCCGTGATCCGGTCAAGGGGGTGCAGCTTCTTGTCGAGGGCAAGGGAAGACACACGCTGAAAATGGACCTGGTGACACCGATGTACACGGAGGCGGCCCAGCAGACGTTGCAGGGAATGCTGCCGGTTCCTGCTTCCACGGCCATGCAGATCCACGTGCCGGGCAACGTGGAGATCAAGAGTGGTGCCCGTGTGCTGGATCGATCCTACGACGAGGCGGCGAACCAGACCCGTTTTGAAATCCTGCCTCGATCTGGTCCACTGTCGATCGTGATGTCGCTGAACAATCGGCGATTACAGTCCAATCAGATGGTGCTCGCCCGCGGAGTGATTGTGGATGAATTGACAGAAGCCTACGAGCGGATCCATGCAACGCTCTCCTTGCAGATCATCCAGGGTGTGGTCGATGAATTCCAGCTGGTGGTGCCGGCGGGATTTGAAGTCACGCGTGTGGCCTCTCCTACCCTGGCCCGCTGGTCGGTAGAGCAGCAGGAGGATGGAAACCAGGTGCTGACCGCCAAACTGCGCGATTTTATTTCGGAAGATACGGTCCTGACCATGACTGCCAACCGCCTGGCTCCAGATTGGGAGAACTGGGATTTCCCGCAACTCCGGGTCCAGGATGTGCTCTCTCAAACCTCGGTCCTGGGGGTCCTGGTGGAACGACGCCTGGAAGTCAGTGGCCTCGAGTCCACCAACCTGATCAGGCTCAATAATGGTGTTCTTCAGAATGCTCTTCCAAAGAGTATTTTTGATCCGGAACCGGGCGCGCCGCCGATCCGGTTGCTGACGACCTACTATGCGCCCCAGCTTGATTTTGATCTCTCGGCGGATGTGCAGTTGCCGGAAAGCCAGTTGCATACCACCACGAACCTCCTGTTGTTGATCGATGAATCGATGCAGCAGGTGCAGGGTGGCTTCGTGCTGATGCCGGAAGTGGATGACCTGTTCGAGTTCCAGTTTTCGGTTCCCGATGACTGGCAGGTGACCGAGGTGACTGACGAGCAGGGGAACCTGCTGGTGCTGGACGAGACCAGCAATGGGATGCAGCGGTCGATGCGGGTCAAGTTGCCAACGAGTATTCCGGCGGATTCGAGCCAGCAGGTATTCTTTCTTGCTCGGCGTGTGCCATCGGGCTGGCTTGACCGCTGGGAGAGCCCACGATCGGTCTCCTTTCCGCGGTTCCATGTTCTCGGGACCGAACGTGACCTGGGGGCTATTGCTGTTCAAGTCCACGATGATTTTGCCGTTCGGCCGGAGCAGATCAATGGTCTGACGGCGCTCGGAAATGGTGAGAAACAGAAGTATGGTCTGGCGGGGATCGAGACCCAGCTTGCCTACTACTTTGACTCCACCGACTATGATGCCACCCTCACCGTGGAGCATAGTGCCCCGCTTGTGACGGCTCGCTCGCACTCGTTCTTCCATGTCAAGGAAGGTGCCCTTGCCACCTATTATGAATTGACATACCAGGTCCAGAGATCCCGGCTGAATGAAGTAGAGTTTTCCTTGCCGGAGACGACGCCTGAATCACTGCAGATCTTTGGCCTGCATGGTGTTCAGGTCAAGCAATCCAGTAGCCGCGTGGAGGAGTCACGACGTTACTGGACAGTGCTTCTCTCGGAGCGACAGGCGGGGGATCTGACCCTGGGCATCCAGTCGGAGATTCCCCTGAGTGAAATTGAGGTCGGAACGGCCATTCAGAAATCGCTTCCGATTGTGCGTGCCGAGAGAGTCTCGTACCAGTCCGGCGTTTTCTCGGTCGAGGGGAGTATTGACCTGGAAATCAGCATCAGCACTGAAGCCAGGCGGGTCGATGTCGGGGACCTGATTGCCGTCAATTACATGGTGGGGGACCGCTTGCTGGGGGGATACGGTTTTGTCGGGTCGAATCCGGAGGCGGAGATTGACGTGCAGCGGCACCCGGAATACTCGATCCCATCGATTCTGGTTCAGCGGGCAGAGATGGTGACGTTCCTGTCCGCGGAAGGCCAAAGCCAGACGGTAGCCCGGTACCAGCTGCGGACAAAATCATCGTACCTGCAATTAGCCCTGCCAGAGGATTCCAGGCTGTGGGCCATTCTCGTGGATAATTACCCGGTACGTCCCCAGAAGCGAGAGAAACGGATCCTTGTCAGCCTGGCCAGTCAACCGGCCAGCCAGCTGCGCGACCTGCGAATTGTCTACAGTACGCTCGTCAACCCGGTCTCTTTTTCCGGCTCGGTCAGTGCCGTTGCTCCCACGCTTTATGTGGGGACATCGAACCAGCAGCAGCGCCCGGTGAACATTGCCGAGCTGCAGTGGAACGTGGTGCTTCCGCCGAACTACAAGATGGCGGGGCTGGATGGATCCCTGGTCCAGGTGGACCGTCAGGAAATGGGGATTGGGGACCGGATGGGTAATGCCCTGGACCTTTGTGGTTCGATATTCTCGATCCACCCAAGCGCCTTGGCACCACGATATGCCGGAGTCGATTCGGCTATGACGGTCGAGTCGGAGGAGTTCGATCCTGCTGAACCACCGATGCCTTCCTTTGGTGGCGAAATGCCGGCCTTGGAGGAAAGGCAGAGCATGCTGGGTGATCTGGAGAGCGACATGGAGGTCGAGGAGTTAGGGGCTGCCGAGGTGCTCGGGGAGAAGATGCCGGAGGCGGCATCTGACGAGGTGGAAGGACCGGCTGCTCCGCCGGCAACGGCAGCGGAGCTTGGTGCAGCAACGGTAACGCCCGGTGATGATGCCCGGGACCAGGGGAGGGCAGGGGTCTGGGCCCTGGAGGGTGTTCGGAGCTTGAATGTGGACCTGGCTGAGAATGTCCAGGCGGTGGATGATGCACGTGTGATGAGGATGAGGAGTTTGGGAGTGGCTGCCAGGTGGCAGGTGAAACTGATTAATCGGCAACGACTGGCGGCCCTGGGAATACTGCTTGGACTGGCGGTCGTGCTGGCTGGCCTGGCGCTGTGTCGGGCACCCTGGCGAACACGATACCGCTATATCGTGGGGGTGCTGGTCGCCAGTATTGCCTTGCCTGCCCTGGGAATCATGACCTCGCTACAGGAGGCGTGGGACGTGGTTTTCCTGTTTGGCCTGTTGCTGATTCCGCTCTATATGATCGTGCCACTTTTCTGGTGGGCGGTGAGCTCGCTCTGGAAACAAGTCTCCCGGCGCCTGGCGGTCACCAGCTGCTGGCTACTGCTGTCGCTGATGATGGGAAATTCCCTCTCGGCCCAGGAGCCCGTCCCGGGAACCGCCGATGGACCGGTCAAGGTCAGCGTGCCGGCGGATGCGATCATTATCCCCTACGATCCGGAAAAGCTGGACGAGGCGACCAGCAGTGACCGCGTGCTGATACCCTATGATCGTTATGCGGCGCTCTGGAAGCGTGCTTATCCGAACCGGCCCCTGCTGCACGAACGTCTTCCCACAACCTACGCGCTGGCTGGCTCCCATTTCACGGCCACGCTGGCCAATGGGGATTCGCTGTTGCTGAAGGGCTATCTCGATATCGATGTATTCACCGATGAGGAGGTTGCCGTTCCCCTGGCGTTACAGGGAGGAGTGCTGCGGACGGCGACCATGGATGGCCAGCCGGCACGGCTCCAGGTGCTCGGTGAGGTCCTGGCCCAGCAACAGGAGAACCCGTTTGGACAGGTCGCCAGCCAGAACCGGCAGGTGATGGTTCCACTGGCACCCCCGCCTCCTCCGACTTTTCTCCTGCTTCTGAAGGGGAAGGGGCGGAAACGTCTTGATATGACACTGGCCTTGAGTATCACGCGGCAGGGTGGATGGCGGATCGTCAGCGGGGTGCTCCCGATCTCTTCGGCAAGCAGCCTGGATATTGAACTGGCGGCCGCCAAGACCGAGTTGCGGTGGTCCGGCACGACCGACCGGGGTGAGGTCATCTCGGAAATTGACAAGCAGCAGGTCAACCTCTCGGCCGGGCCAGGAGGGGAGCTGCAGTTCCGCTGGCGCCCGAGCATCACCGAATCGATGGTCGACCGTAGCCTGACGGCCGAATCCAACATGATCGTGGATGTTCAGGAGGAAGCGATTCATGTGGTCTGGGATGTGGACCTGCAATTCCGCCGCGGCCAGAGAGATATTTTTCAGTTTCTTCTGCCCTCCACGTTCCAGGTCGAAGAAGTGAAAGGGAATAACGTTCGCGGCTGGGATGTGAAAGAAGAAGAGGGGCAGCAGTCAGTCACGGTGGAACTTCTCGAAGCGGCACGAGAACAGGTGCAGTTGCAGATGCACCTGATCCGGCATGGTGCTGCCGGGCAGGAAGGGATGGAGCAGTTTGACGTCCCGGTGATCGTTGTCCCCGACGCGATGCTCCACCAGGGCAGGGTGGCAATTCGCCGGACGCCATTGATTAACCTCCGTACCGAGAGGGTCGAGGTGGTCACCAGAGATGATTTGAACAAGGATCTGGCCGAGGTCTTTCGGGCTCGCGGGGATGCCCGGCTCAGTCCGCTCGGTCTTCAGCCTTACCAGACGTACCGCTTCTCCACCACGCCCTTCCTTGTTCGGCTGGAAGCA
>CAYYZW010000098.1:0-2357 GCA_964476375.1 uncultured Pirellulaceae bacterium | reverse complement strand
GTCTTATGTACGACGAGAAGACAGCACGCCGCGAACGCTCCTGGACGGGGCAGAGGTGGTCTCACTACCGCTGGCCTTCCCGAAGCCGTTTCGCCGGACTCAGGCATTGGGGAGATCGGCAATTCCGGGCCTGCCGGTTCGTCCGGCAAGCCACTGCATCACCCGGCCCACCACATCGACATCCGCCGGAACCTGGCCGGTGACACGAAAGGAGCCTGATTCAAGTGCATGGCGGAGTTCTTCCAGGTGGTCTTCAAGCTGGGCCAGGTATGCATTGCATTGCTGGTCGTTGAGGGGATGCCTTTTCAGGTTGACAGACGATGAGGTCCGCTCCCGGGTCAGCTCGATGAGTTTTCCTGCCTCTGCTTTTAACAGCCGCCCCTGCCGGTAACCTCGCCGCAGTTGCCCCTGGCTGTTGAACTGGTAAACGGGGTCGGCCGCGAAGAAAAAGGCAGGTCCACTTGCCTTGCGAAATCCGACCACCAGCGGGCCATCCATCCGGTCCACATCCAGTTCCACCCGCTCGACCAGAGCCGTGGCTTCCTGGAGGATATCCTCGCGATCTTCTTCAAGGCGGGCCATCTACAGTCCTTCCCGGATGAGGTGATTTGTTTCCTGTTATCAGCAGTTAGAATCCATTGTCAACTCTGCCGCACCGTGGACAAGATTTTTACCTGCCAGGACGGAGATCCAAAAACACACCATGAGCGAACACGAATTACTGCACACCTCCCGTTTTTCTGTCGTCGAAATACCATCTCCCGCATCGGGGCGTCTCCGCCAGGTGATCCGCCACCCTGGGTCGGTGGTAATCATCCCGATGGTCGACGAGGACCATGTCTGCTTGATACGCAACTTCCGGGTTTCGGTCGATCGAACCCTGGTCGAACTTCCCGCCGGCACACGTGAACCTGGCGAAGCAGCCGAGGAGACAGCGACCCGGGAACTGGCCGAGGAAACAGGCTACCGGGCCAGGTCACTCAAGCGACTGACCCATTTTCTGCCCGCCCCGGGGATCCTGGATGAGCAGATGACCCTCTACCTGGCCCGTGAGCTGAGCGAGGGACTTCCCGCGCGAGAACCGGGAGAGGAAATAGAAAACCTGGTCGTTCCCTGGCAGGACGCAGTGGCGATGGTCAGGAGGGGGGAGATCGAGGACGCCAAGACGATTATCGGACTGCTTCTGTGGGAACATCAACGGAGCGGTGACGGCTGATCCGATTCCACGCTTGTCCAGCGCGGATTACGATAAAGCAGCCGGGCCAGCCGGGCCGGCGAATGTTCTTCCGAATCGGGTCGCTGATAATGCCAAAGCGGGTCACCTGTCACCTCCTCTTTTCCCAGCGGCCAGGCATCAAACGGCACCCGGCCACATTCGACGGTCAGACGACTCGAATCGAGTGACACATTTCCTGCCCGCGGGGTCATCGGGCCTGCCTCGATCCGCGGGCACCCCTGCAGCAGGTCGGGATCATATCCCCCGGTTCGATTCACGATCTGGGCAATCTGGTACAGACTCAATCGACGTGGTCCACCGGCATGATAAAGACCGCACAGATCACTGCCGAGCAACTGGTGAAAGAGCCGGTTCAGGCAATCGGTGTATGTCGGAGTACGGATCTCATCAAAGTAAAGCGTGGCCGGCTTGTTCCCCTGAAAGCGAGACTGGATCCAGTCAATCGCCCCGGCATGCCCATTGAAGCTGATTCCCATGGGAAGTGAAATCCGCAGGATACATGCGTCCGGCCTGCGACCCCCCACCAGTTTCTCACCATCCACCATCGTCGCTCCATACACGGTGACCGGGTCCGTCGGGTCCTGCTCGCTGTACCCTCCGTTTCGATCCCCCGAAAAGACCAGGTCACTGGAAAGATGAACCAGGCGGACTGGATCCTCCCCGATCGTTTCCAGTAAAGAAGCGATACCCTCCACGTTCACTCGCCTGGCCAGGGCAGGATCGAGTTCACAGGCCCTCAGCTTGCAGGTCCCCTCCGAGTGCAATACCGAGCGAAACTGGTGTTGATCAAACAACCGCTGCAGCCCGTCACGGTCATGGATGTCACAACCAAGAATGCCCTCTCCCGAAAGTGGCCAGTTATTCGCCCGTCGAAGACCAAACACCTGTCCAGGATACCTCTGCTGGAAATAGGACAGGGCATTGTAACCGGCGACACCGGCAATGCCGGTCACCAGCAGCGGCAAGCGGGAAGGTTCAAGATCGGGGATCATCGGGGAAGCGGTTCTTGGAAAAGATGCCGGGAGGTTCGTCGACGTCCAGTGAGCTCTCTGTTACCAACAGTTCCCGGTCGCTGTCAACTCCGCTGGGAAATACACCTGGCTGGAAAAACCACTGGTCC
>CAYYZW010000097.1:0-17099 GCA_964476375.1 uncultured Pirellulaceae bacterium | reverse complement strand
TAACACGAGAAAGAAATAGGGATGGATAAAGATCAGCAGGTACCAGAAGTAAATGGCCATCCAGGGGAGAATCGCCCGCAGTGGGATTCGGCGGCCGCTGCGCCGGGCAGCCCGTCGAAACCCCCATATTCCAAGCGGGATCGTCATTGTGAATGCCAGCACAAGAAGCATGATCACCAGGTTGGAAACAGTCTCGGTTATCCCCGGCGAGATAACACCACGTAATTCGGCCTGCTGGGCCACTGGGATTGTCCAGAAAAGGACATGCATGCCGGTCATCGCTCGAAAACCTGATCGAATCAGCTTGCGATCGGAATCCCGCATCCGGATACCTGCCAGGTAACAGAAGGATGCCGTCATCCCCCACGCCTGGCCGTTATAGTGCCAGGCCAGGTAGGTGATGCTGATGATAAACATCCCCATGTAGATGGCGCGTCCCCCCACGAAGAAGGGAAGTTCCCGGAAGCTGGCGATCAGCGCTCCAATGAATGAAGCCTGGCCGGAAAACTGTGTCTGCATGACTGCGGCAAACTGGGACTCGTCCTGTCCCAGGCGGGTGCCGATGGCTGTCAGCGTCAGGCTCAGCACGGCGACTGCGACCAGGGTCACTGGTACGTAAATCGTCGCCCAGGGATATCTCTTTACCTGTCCAGGGGTGGAATAGAGCATCCAGTAGGAGCCCATGAAATGGGGACTGTTGATCAGCGAGGTAATCACAAAAATCCAGACCAGTTCATCCAGCATGGCCGGCCTGGATTTCAGACTGTCATAGGCCGATGGTGTGACAAGGCCGATAATCAGCAAGCCGGCAATGACGACCAGGGACAGCCCACCGACCAGAACCCCATCCACCAGGGGCGTGACCAGTTGAGGGTTTTTGAAAGGAGGGCCGGCTAGAACCGGCCCATCTTGTGGCATGGTCTCCTTCGCCGGCATGCAGGTCTCCCTTGTGCTGGATGCGGAGCCAGGCGTTCAAACGCACGGGTGATTTTACGTTTTGGGCAAGGCGGTGGAAATCGAGGTCACTGGTCGGCCCTGTGAAGCATCCGCGTGCCGCCGCCACCTGGGATCAGCTGGCCACGACGAACCGTTGCAGCAGCGACCAAAAGCTCCCTTCCTGTTCGCATCTGGTCAAGACTGTCGGATAACAGGAAGGCCCCCTCTCGACGTTCCAGGACCGCCACGTCGGCCACGCTTCCCACTCGCAGTGTCCCCAGGTCCCCGTCTTTTCCCAGGACGCGTGCCGGGGTCGTGGTGGACATTTCCACGACACGGTCCAGCGTGCAGCCCAGCAGAAGAAACTTGGACATGGTGGTCGGCATGTCAAAGACCGGGCCGTTGATGTTCATCTGGTGAAGGTCCGTGCTGATCGTGGTCGGTTCGAATCCCTGTTCGATTGCCGCTTCCACAACGTCCCACTGGAAGCTTCCTCGTCCGTGTCCCACGTCAAAGACGATTCCCCGGTCAGACGCTTCGCGGACGGCATCAAAGAGCTGGTTGTCCGGGGCCAGGATTCGTTCGCTGCCACCCTTGAAGCAGTGCGTGATGCAGTCCCCAGGCTGCATCTCCTTGAGCATCTCCGGGATCGAGAGGGGGCTTTCGCCGATATGGACCATCAGCCAGGTTTCCGATTCCCGGGCGGCACGGACAGCGTCCATGAAGTTATCACGTCCCATCTGCCCATCACCGATGATGTGGCGCCCAGCGCGGATCTTGACTCCCACGGCCAGGTCCGGATGACGGCGGATCGTCTCCACCACGCCCTCCGGATCTGCATAACGGCGGTCCATCAGTTCCCCGTAATGGGCCACGACCAGCCCCATGCAGGAGAGGTTGACCAGGCCAAACAGCTGGGTCTCCGCCCGTTCGATGATGTCATGGCGAAAACCGTCAAAGTTGTAACTGCCGGCGCTGCCGGCATCGAGCATGGTTGTCACGCCGCCCGCGGCACAGAGCGAATCCGGTTCGAGGGAGATGGGCACGTGCCGGTGATAGACATGGACATGCAGGTCGATCAGGCCGGGCACGACCAGCTGCCCGCGAGCATCGACGATCTTGGTGGACTCGGATGCCGCCAGCGAGGGGGCCAGCTCGGCAATCACGCCGTCCTGGATGCCCACGTCCATGGTTTCATGGATCGACTGGGACGGGTCCACCACGGTTCCCCCCTGGATAATCAGGTCGTATGTCATGTGGAGTGTGTCCTTGGTGCATGGAGGAACGTTTAGGACCCGGCCAGGATCGCGCGGACTTTCTCGCAGGCCAGGTGGATATCCGCGTCGCTCATCTCGATCGCGTCCAGGTAAATATATCCCTCATCGGCATGGTGAGCACGGGCCACCACCGTGGGGTCTCCTTCGCCCAGGGCGTCGCTTAACTGGCGGGCAGTAAGACCGCCTTGTTCTGAGTCGGGTGTCAGGCGGGCCCGCGAAAAGGGGCAGCCATTCGGATCCGGGTCAACCGAAAGGACGAGGCCCGGCGCGCCGGATAACAGGTCAAGAATCAACTGGACCTTGCGGTCCTGCTCAGCCGTCCAGTCTTCCATCGGCTGCTGCATGCGGTATTCCAGCGCGGCCATCACACCCAGGATGGCCTCCTTGCCCGCCTTCATGCCGCGGCCAATTCCCCGGTTTTGCAGGTAGACCGCATCGACAAGGTCCTTCCGTCCAGCCACGATGCCGGCGGTCGTGGAACAGAGGAACTTGTGGGCGCTGGCAATCACCAGGTCACAGCCGATCTCCACCAGTTCGGCCAGTCGCTGGTCCTGGGCCGCCCCGTCCAGGATGACCGGGACGCCGTACTCGTGTGCCAGCGGAACCAGTTCAGGCAGGCGTACCCAGCCGTGGCGAACGGTGTGATGGGATTCGACCGCCACGACGGCAGCCACATCGTCCTGTTCAAGTTCATGCCGCAGTTGAATCGCCGTGCAGCGGTTAATCTCTCCCACCTCGGTCACCCGCGCCCCGGCCAGGCGAATCGCCTGGGTGATGGGGGCACCAAAATTGACACAGTGACCCTGCTGGATCAGCACGCGGTTCTTCATCCCCCGGGCATCGGGAAGCTGCAGCACGCGTGCCAGGTCGTTCCCGGTCATGCAGGCGGCCACGCTGAGTGTGATCCCGGCGGCGGTACAGGCGGTCACGCAGCCACTTTCACTTCCGGTCGCCTGGGTAATCACCTCTCCCGCGGCCCGCTGCAGGTCGTCCAGTTCAAAGAAATGCTGGAGGCCGTCATGGACCACCGCGGCAATCTCCGGCAGCACGGCCGCGCCACAGAGCGAGGTCATCTTGCCACAGGCATTGATCACCCGCCGCAACTGGTATTTTTCGTGAATCTCAACCATTGTCTCGTTCCTCGTTCATTCTGGGAGGCCTGGTTGGTAACCGGGTTGTGTGCCTCTCGAGGTCATTCGAATTAATTTTCTGTCTTTTCATTCGCCGGGCCGGACGCCGCCTGTTCAATCTGTATCAGTATCCTCGGCCTCATCCTCTCGCAAAAGGGGGATCGTGCAATCGACGAGCAGCCAGGCAACGGCACAGAAGATATACATGCCGATACCAATGTAGAAGACCGGTAGCCAGCCCTCCGGTGTTTCCCGCGTTGTTTTCGCCACCGGTAACACCCATCCATAGACCTTTTCACCCACAATTCCCGCGACGATGGCGATGGCATTGGTAAAGGCGAAAAGCGTGGCAATCATCCGCCCCCCCATGTCGGTTACCGCACCCCAGCGGGTGGCGAGACCCATGTCCGCAAACAGTTTGACACCAAACAGCATGCTGCAAAAAAGGTAGGGGTCCTGGTAGAACCGCAGGGCGACCAGCAACATCACGGCGGCCATTCCCTTGCCAAAGCAGCCCACTGCCGATCGGGCCCATCGCCGCTTTCCTGTCCAGCGAATAAGGCGGTCATTCATCAGGCCGCCAAGGATGCCACCGATCACGCCACCAGCCAGGGGAAGGGCGGAACGGAATCCCATTTCCTTGTATTCCAGCCCGTAGGCATTGTCCAGAAACATCGGGATCCAGGACGAGTAGATTCCATCGGCCACCGTGCTGAAGGAGGCGGTCATGCAGAGGAATCCCAGGTTGACCAGGGAGCGTCCGCGGGTCCTGCCCAGCATCTTCCAGATGGATGTCCGTCGTGGTGAATTGATCACCAGTTCCTTGCCCTCAATCAGTTCTGCCTCGAGCGTGTTTGCCCAGGCATGTTGACGGGGGGTCTCTCGAAAGATCAGCCAGAAGATGACAGCAAAGGCAAGGCCACTGCCCGCCAGCAAGAGGACCGCGTGGCGCCAGGGAATCTCCATGACACCGAGAAATACGGACCCCACCAGAAGGTAGGCGCAGAGTCCGCCCGCGCGGCCCATGGAAACCCCCATGGTTCCTTGTACGGATGACCGCACCGAAGCCGGAAACCAGTTCCGAGTCAATCGTCCGATGGCGGCATAGGCGCCAGCCTGGCCAATCCCCAGTACAGCCCGGCCGGCATAAAGGGTTCCCACATGGATGTGCATCGCAAAACCGAGCGACCAGAGCGCCATGGCACCTCCCAGGTAAAGGTGGACACCAGCCAGGTCGACCAGAATACCCATCGGAACCTGGAAGAGGCCGTAAAAGGTGCTGAAAATAACACCCAGGTCGGCCAGCTGGTTTGGGTCGAGCCCGAATTCTTGTTCCAGTTCCGGCTTGATCAGGCTGAATGTATAGCGGTGCAGGTAGAGCATCCATGAGGTGGTGCAGCCGAGCACCATCACCATCCAGCGAACCCGCGTCGCCTTGTCGTTCGTTTCCAGTTGTGCTCCGGTCATCGTCTTGTCGTTGCCTGGTTGGGGGCTAGTAATCCACCCGGTACTCTTCCACGATCGCTGGGTCCAGTTCGATCCCCAGTCCTGGTCCGTCGGGTACCGGGACGCGGCCGTCGACCAGTGGCGGCAGGTTGGCGACCAGCTGGCGCATCAGCGGGCTGGGCCGCAGGCAGTACTCCACCAGGTCTCCGTTGGGGACCGAGGCCATCCAGTGCAGGGATGCTGCCAGGTTAATACCGGTACTGAAACAATGGGGGACAGCACGCAATCCACGTGCCTCGGTCATCTCCGAGACCCGGCGGCAGACCGTCAGGCCGCCGCAGAAGGCGACATCGGGCTGGATCACCTGGAGCCCGCGTTCGACCAGGTCCTCGAAATCCCAGTGCGTGACGTCTCCCTCTCCGGCGGCGATAGGTACACGGGACTGTTCACAGAGCAGGGAGTAACCGTTGCGATCATCCTGGGAGAGCGGTTCCTCGAGCCAGGCCAGGTTGAATGGTTCAAAAAGGCGGGTCCGCTCCAGTGCGGTTTCCCACTCCCAGGCGTGGCCGGCATCCACCATCAGGTCCCGTTCCTGTCCGACCGCCTCGCGCGCCGCCTGGATATGTGCTACATCGACAGCAGGATCCGCTCCGATCGGTCCCCAGCCAAACTTGACGGCGGTCAGTCCCATCTCCACGTACTGTCGGGCCATGGCTGCCGTCTGTTCGGGGGTATCGGCAAAGAGCACGCTGGCATAGGCCCTCACCGTGTCCCTCTGTTGCCCGCCAAGCAGTTCGTAAACCGGTTTTCCCTCCGCCTTTCCTTTCAGATCCCAGAGCGCGATATCGGCCCCGCTGATGGCGTGGATTCCCGCGCCCCGTCGGCCGTAGCGATTCGTCTCGTAGTACATCTTCTCCCACAGGCGTTCCACATCACGGGGGTCTTCGCCAACCAGGATCGAGGTTAACCCGTGTCGGCGCTGGGCAGAGCGGGGGGCATCAAAACAGGCCTTGCAGACATAGGACTGGCTGGTCACCTCACCAATCCCAGTCAGTCCCTGGTCGGTATGGATCAGGACAACCAGGACGTCGAGCGTGCCATCGGGAATCTCCTCTACCACGGGCAGCCGCAGGTGGACCGGTTCGACAGCAGTTATTTTCATGGGATCCTCAGGGTGTTTCCAGGAAGCCGGGCTGGACATTCTCGTCGAGGGGGAAAATCGGACGGGGGCAGTGGGTGTAGGGCAGGGAATGGAGGTTGGCACTGGTCGATCCGGGGACATCCACCGGCACAATGGAACTGGCCATCTGCTCGTAATGCGTACGGAACCCGTTGGGAGATTTTACCACGACCAGGTCGTAGTCCTGGGGATCGAGGCCGTGATGGGTAAAGACCTGCCTTCCGACGACATACACGCTTCGGGATGTTACCAGGATATCGATACTGCCAACCCGGAGCACTGCCACCGACCCCGCCTTTGCTTCCATTCCATTCTCGTAAAGAAAATGACCGTCATGCAGACTGATCACGCGGGCCGTGACGGCCAGGGGCTGAAACCGTCCCGTGTCAAGTGTTCCGCCCAGGGTGACCTCCACGGTCGCACCCAGGCCCGCCTGCGAGGCAGCCTGTGCCGCCGGGGCATCCACGATCGGGACAAGGGCCGACTGGGAATATCCCGCTGCCAGGAGTCCCTCGAGTATCTTGTTGCTGTCTCCCGAGGCCCCGCTGGCGGTGGCATCGGCAGCATCCGAAAAGACAGTCAGCCCGTCCGTTTCCGTGGCGACCTGGATCGCCTCGTCAAGCGACATCAAGTCAGCCTGGAATAACTTGCGCTGCTCCCACATGAAATGGGCGATGCGCGTGGCTTCCTCCTCCGCCCGCTGCTGGTTTCCATCCAGGTAGACCAGGACATTGGATCGCAGGTCGGGGACATCGGTAAAGGCGTTGCCGATAATCACCCCCGCCGAAAGGCCTCCCTCCGATTTCTCCAGCTGCTGGCAAAGAGCGATGGCCTCGCCGAAGGCCCCGGTTTCCGTGATCAGCTCGTCACCCCGGACGATCATCGGGATCGGGATTCGCTGCATGGTCGGCCGGGCACCATCGATGATCGCCAGCAGGTTGCGGGCTGCCCGCTGGCCTGTGCTGTACTGGTCCACGTGGGGATAGGTGTGGTAGGGGACAAGGATGTCGGCCGCTTGCATCATTCGTTCGGTGAGGATGGCGTGCAGGTCGAGCGAAACGACGATCGGGATCTCCCCAAGGACATCGCGAAGACGTGCCAGGGCGGCCCCCTCAGGGTCCGGTTCACTTTCGCCGGCCATTGCCCCGTGCAGGCAGAAGTAGGCCGCATCGACAGGGCCCGCATTGCGTGCGGAGTCGACCAGTTCGCTGATCAGTCGTTCCAGGTCGGCCGTGGGGATGCAGCCGCCCGATACGGAGTCGGCTGCCATTGCCGGGATAATCTTAACTTCTGGCCGCTCGGCAAACAGGTCCAGTGCCCCGGCGATTTCCGTATCCGTGTCACGGAAAGCGTCCAGCAGTTCCGTGCCATGGTAAATGCGGAAACAGTCATAGGTCGTTGGTGCCGGGTTGAAGGTCGCCGTTTCCTGTTTCATGTCGGCGATCAGAATCCGGGTCATGGCAAAGTTTCCAGGGGAAGATGGGAGTGTTGCGGCACCATATCACGCCAACTGGGGGCGAACAAGCGGCGCGGGTGTGGGCCAGGTGAGCAGGCCGGCCCTAGAACAACCCGAGAATGGGGGTGCCGGAGGCCAGGGTCGCGACAGGCCGGCCACCATGATCCAGGTAATGCTTGTCAACATCCACACCCAGGTGCCGGTAGAGAGTGGCCAGGACATCCTGGGGCGTGACCGGGTGGCTGAGGGGAAAGGCGCCCTTGGAATCGGAGGAACCGATCACGCGTCCGCCCTGGATGCCCCCACCGGTGATGGCAGCACTGAAGACATTCGGGTAATGGTCACGTCCGTTGTCCTTGTTGACACGTGGTGTCCGGCCGAACTCTCCCCAGGCCAGGACCATCGTTGTGTCCAGCAATCCACGCTGGTCCAGGTCCTCGATCAGGGCCGAGTAGGACTGGTCCCAGCGCGGCAGGAATCCATTCTTCATCGAATCGATCCCCTCGACATGGGTATCCCACCAGCGGCAGTCCACGGTCACCAGCCGAACTCCTGCCTCCACCAGTCGCCTCGCCAGCAGCAGCCGCTGGTTAAAGGCACTGGCACTACAGCGACGAGGATCCATGGGGTTGTACTTGTCAACGAAACCATACCGTTCGCGCAGCGCCGCCGGTTCACTGTCGAGGTCAAAGGCCCTGCGGGCCCGGTCGGAGCTGAGAATCCCGTAGGCCTGCTGCTGAAAGTCGTCCAGGGCATCCAGTTCGCTTGATCCCACCTGTTCTGCTTCGAGACGGTCAACCTGTCCGAGCAGCGTGCGGCGGCGAGAAAAACGTTCCTCGCTGACCTCTTCCAGCCGGGAGAAGTTCTTGAGTGTGAACGTTCCGCGGGTGGCAGGGTCGACGATCGTTTCAAATGGTTTGTGAGCAGGCCCCAGGTAGGCGGAGTCAGTGCCGGGGACCTGCCGGGGTACCATCACGTAGGTCGGCAGATCGGGGCGGCTCCCCCCCAGTTGTTCGGAGACGATCGAGCCACAACTGGGGTGAATGTTCATCGTGGGATCCGGGCCCGGATCATAACCGGTGAAAACCACCTGGTCCCCGGCCGAATGCCCGGGCTGGTTGTGGTGCAGGCTGCGAATGATGGACCACTTGTCCATCACCGAGGCGCACTGGGGGAGCATGTCACAGATCTGGATGCCCGGAACCGTTGTCTCCATGGATCCAAAGGCACCGCGGTACTCGACCGGTGCGTCCGGTTTGGGGTCCCAGGTTTCGTGCTGCGACGGGCCGCCTCGCATCCAGAGGATAATGACCGAATGGTCCTTGGGAGCCGCCGGACCTGCCAGGGCGTCACTGCGAATCAGTTCCGGCAGCGTCAGGCCACTTGCGCCGAGCGCGCCAGCCCGCAGGAAACCACGGCGGCTGACCCGCACGTTGCGGTGAAATTCTGCACATCCCTGGAAGGATTTTTTCATGGAACCCAGGCCGGATTGGAGAAACAGGAGACTCTCTTCTGTTTATCGTACTGCAACCGGCGCTGGTGCCATAGGCGAATCAGGAATCCTTTGCGGTGAATGCCAGGGCACGCTAGACTGCCAACACGATAACGCGTGAGCCGATGGGTTCTCTCCACTGATGCGCACTAGCCCCCGGGAGATAAACTGCCGTGAAGAATAGTTTTCTTGCTGCCGCCAGTCTTGCCATGCTGCTGGCCTCACCGACCATGGCGGTGCCCGCGGACAGTTCCGCTGCGGGGGTGAAACAGACAATTGCCCACCGGGGTGCCAGTCGTGAGCGGCCGGAAAATACGATCGTTGCCCTGCGACGCGCCATCCGCGTGGGAGCAACGGCGACGGAAGTCGATGTGCGCACGTCGGCGGATAATAAACTGGTGCTGCTACATGATGCGACACTTGATCGAACGAGTAATGGAAGCGGAATGATCTCGGAACTGTCCCTTGCCGAGTTGCGGCAACTGGATGCCGGCAGCTGGTTTGACCGCCGTTACCGGAGGCAGACAATTCCCACACTGCGAGAAGCGCTTGTGGTCTGTCGGGGCAGAATTGACATCCTGCTGGATCTGAAAGGGACGGGGGCAGACTATGTCAACCAGGTGATTGGCGAAGTAAAACGGTATGGGGATCCGGACCGAACGATCATCGGGGTGCGTTCGGTGGAGCAGGCCCGCATGTTTCGCTCGCGGCTTCCGGCAGCCCGGCAACTTGGCCTGATTCCGGATCCCGGGTCGATCGAGGCCTTTGCCGAGGCAGGGGTGGAGACAATCCGGCTCTGGCCTCGCTGGCTCAGCGAGGAGGGGCTCATCGAGCGGGTTGGCCGGGCCGGCACGATGCTTCACTTGAACGGAACAGACGGGTCGCCGGAGGAGGTGCGGCAGTTACTTGAGCACGCCCCGGCATCGCTCTCGTCGGACGACCCTGGCAGGCTCGTGCAGACGCTTAGATCGCTGGCACGTGATCTGGAGTGACCGGAGGATCCTCACCGGGCGTATCGTCCTCCGACGTCGTTTCTGCTGGTGGCAGGTCGTCGATGCTGCCGGAGAACGGACGGATCTTCAGTATTCGAGCCACGAGAAATGCCAGCAGGGCGGCCGCAAAACTAAGCAGGGCCCCCATCTTGACCGAGTCCTGGACCGGGCCGGGGTCCTGGAAAGCGGCGGTAGAAACAAACAGGGCGACGGTGAAACCGATACCGGCTATGACTCCGACCACGGTCACATGGCGATAGGACATGCCGTCGGGCATTTCCAGTCTGAAGATGCGTTTGGAGATCCAGGTGAAGAGGACAATTCCCAGTGGCTTGCCGATCAGCAGCCCAGCCAGCACCATCCAGGTGCCCGTCCCAACGCTACTGAAAACCACGCCGGCATTCACAAGCCCGAACAGCCCAAGGATTAATTCGACCGGGTTTTTCCACCAGGCGACAAACTCGCTGAGCGTGTCCTTGCGGGAAAGTTCCTCCCGGGCAAAAAGCCCCAGGTCGGTGTGGGCATGGGGTAGGCAGGGAATGATGGGTACCAGCCCCAGTGCCGGGTGGACGCCGGCCATGTCAAACGAGGTCCAGCACATCATGCCCGGCACCAGCAGGTACCACCAGAAACTCCGCAGGCGGAACCTGCGGAAAAGGAAACAGGTCCCCATGGCTGCAAGCGTGAGCAGGAACCAGCTGGGGTCGATAGGCTTGACGGGGTAGGCAACCGCAAGGATCGCCAGGCCTGCTGCATCATCCGCGATTGCCAGCAACAACAGGAAAACGATCGCCGGATGCCCGGCACCGAAAATAAACCGTGCTACCAGGTAACTGAAAGCGATGTCGGTGGCGCAGGGGACAGCCCAGCCGCGTCCCAGGGTGTCATATTCCTGGAACCAGATCACCCCGCCCAGGTAAACCGCCACCGGGCCAAGGATGCCTCCCAGCGTGGCCATCAGGGGCGTGACTGCCTTGCGAGGATTGGATAGTGCACCGCCAGGCAGCAGGGCCTCCCATACCTCGCAAGCAGCAATCGCAAAGAAAAGTGCCATCAAAAGGTCATTGACCAGGAAATGGATCGTGACCCCGTGAGCATGTCCTTCCACGTCAGGACGTTGAATCAGCTTGCGGTAAAGGGTTCCGGTCCAGCCCCGCAGAATCGGCGCCTCGTCAGTCCGGTGCTCTCCTGAGGGATGATGGGCCTCGTCTGCCCCCAGCACCGCAAAATGGACAAAACGTCCGTAGCTGTGTTGGTGGGTGATTTCACCGTCCTGGTTCACCTGGTCCGGGTCGATATTGGCCCAGAGGATCGCCACAACGGCGCCCACGATAAGGAAGATGGAGTTCTCGAACAAGAACCGGATCGGTCGGCGACGGCGTTGTTCAGGTGCGTCAGGCATGGGGTGGAATGACCGATTCCCGGGATGTGAGTTGCCAGGCCCAGTGTCAGTATGTGATGGTCCCAGGCTTCGAGCCAGTGAACGGGTATCGACACAAGCCGCGAGTAAAAGATTACTGTTTTCCAGCCCTGGTGAGAAGTGCAGGAGGAGATGCGGTTCGTTCCGTGTGGCGTTCCGGATCCAGCTTGAATTCGGCGAACGGCAGGTCCCTGATTTCATTTTTCCAGGTGTCGATCCGCTGGATCGCTCTTTGTTTATCCAGGTTCATGTCCTCACGGTGAGGAAAGGGGCCGGCCTGGTGGTCGTCGATGGCCTCTTGCATGGCATCGATGGCGAGCTGGAGCTGGCTGGCATGTTCCCGGATTGCCGCCTGGTCCCACTTTCCCTGGTCACTGGCACGCCGTCGTACCAGGTGGCTGCGGAGGTACCTCAGGTCGCCAAGGTAAGTCAGGTGATTTGCCTTGGGGCTTAACTCCTGCATGTGTTCTTCCAGCTTGATCTGCCGCTGGATCGCCTTGATGGCTCCGTCCACATCGGCCTGCTGGTCCTCTGGGGACGTCATTACCAGGGTCGCCAGGCGGAGCGGCCAGCTCGGTGAGGAGCGACTAACCGATGCCGTCATCAGCACGATAAAAAGGATCGGGGTACCGAAGTACAGGAGCTGTTTCAGGAAGATTCTGCCTGCAGGGGCTGCCTCGGAACTCTTGTCCCACCAGGAGGCATGGGCGGTCGCAGAGGGGTCGGCGGGCTGCTGGATATTCTGCCTGGCAGCCGTGCCCGCCATGGTCAGGTTCTGGCGGTTCTCCTTGTGACGTACTTTCCAGATAAACCCGTCGTAATAATAGTGCAGCAGTGTGGAGGTGAAGTTCAGCGAGACTACCGTGCCAAAAAAGACCTTGATCAAGACCTTCTGATCAGCAAACTGGCTGACGATCGGCAACCAGATCTCGTCCGTCAGGAGAAGACCGTAGAGCAGGCAGAATGCCACGTAGAATCCCGCAACTGCGACTCCTCCCCTGCCAAAGATGCGGGTAAAACGCGGCCGCGTTTTTTCTGGCTTCTGGGCCAGGTTGCGATTGTAGGTCCAGACGATGGCCAGGTACTGTGTCACATGAACCATGCCGAGCGTGGCAAAACCGGCCATGAATGTCCAGCCGGGCAGCAGGGTCTGCATGACCGGGTTCCTGATGTAACAGAGGCCAAGCATCACGAACGTGATCAGGAAAAGGGCGCACTTGGCACGGCTGATGAAATAACCCTTCCGACGGCACCAGGCCAGGTAATAGACGTAGGAAAAGGTCATCAGCACCGCGGCGACGAGGATCGCCTGGTGGAGGAAGCCGTAGACCCCCCGGTCAATCCACATCACCAGTGGGACCCCTCCCTCACTGGAGAGTTTGTAGAGAAGGTCAAAGAGCCACTCGCTGGCGGCCACCAGGATGAAGGCAAACCATGTCCAGCAGAGCATGTAATCCATGGTCGCGGCAATCTTCCGCGGCGCCCTGTTGTGCCGGTCGTAAATCCTCATGAAACCATAATGCTGCATCAGGAAATGCCAGGGATCCCAGATGTTGAGAATCACCTGCAGAAACAGGATGGTCATGATCGGCAGGTCATTGGCAATCACAAAATAGACCACCATCATGGAAAGAGAAAACGGGATCAACGGTCCCAGCAGCAGGTTCCAGCGGTACCGCCTGAGCAGGTCCCGGTCACCGTAGATGCGGATAAAGGTGGGGAAGTGATGTGCCACGTTAAAGACGATGAAGATCATCCAGACTGCTTCGGTTCCCCCGGCCCGGAAGGTAAAGGCGGCCCAGACCCAGGCGATCAGGGGGGCCGCGATGATCCAGAGGACGTCCTGCGTCGGGTTGACGATCCAGTTCTGGCGCGGTTTCTGGGGTTCCGCGTCAGTGCCTTTCAGGTTGGGGGCAATCTCTGCCACGGCTTAAGACTCCCGGTGTGACCTTCGAACATCAGCGGCGCGATCTCGGCATTTCGGCCGGAGCCAGGCACCACCACCGGTTATATCATCGGTTTTGTTCGCCGCTTCAGAATAACCGAACCCGGGGTAATCGGCGAGAGATTGTACCTGCTTCTGACGCACCCCCCCCGGTCAATACGTTATGATTTGCGAGCTTCATAACACGAACTTTTTTCCGGGAACCTGCATTTTTCATGGACCAGCGACCACTCTCCAGGCCCGCGAGGATCATTGACCTTTCGGTTCCGCTGGCGCACCAGTCCGCCAGCGAACCCTTTCCGGCCAGTATTCGCTATGTCGACCATGCCGAGGGGGCGGCGCAGATGCAGTCCCTGTTCGGCGTCCCGGCCGAGGACCTTGTGTTCTCGGAAGGGGGCGGGTGGGCCATCGAGGAAATCCAGGCCATCACCCATACCGGTACCCACGTCGATGCCCCCTACCATTATGGAGCGACATCGGCGGGCACGCCGGCACGGCGGATCGACGAGGTGCCGCTCGAGTGGTGCTTTGCCCCGGGCGTCTGCCTGGATATGCGGCACAAAGAAAACGGGGCGGTGATCGACGTGGTGGATCTGGAAGAAGCCCTGGATCGGATCGAGTACCAGCTTCACCCCCTGGATATCGTGCTTCTGCAGACCGGGGCGGACAAGCACCTGGAGAGCGAGGATTATTTTCGGCAACCGGGCCTGGGGCATGAAAGTACGCTCTGGCTGGTCGACCAGGGCATCCGCGTGATTGGTATTGATGCCTATACGCTTGACCGACCGTTCGCGTCAATGAAAGCGGACTTTGAAAAGACCGGGGATGGTCGCCACATCTGGCCTGCTCATTTTGCCGGGATCACGTCGGAGTACTGCCAGATTGAAAAACTGGCCAATCTCGACCAGTTGCCGGCCTCGACCGGTTTTTTCGTGAGTTGTCTGCCAGTGAAGATTGAAAAGGCAAGTGCTGCCTGGTGCCGGGCCGTGGCGCTGGTTTTTGACCAGGAATAAAAGAACGGGCCGCCCGTTGGGAGGAGCGGCCCTAGGCGTCGTCTGGATCTTTTGTCCCGGCGGTCAGAAGTTCCATCAGCCGGCCTCCCAGCAATGATACCTGGTCCTCGGTCAGCGTGACCGGATTGATCACGAGGGATCCCGTATCCAGTTTGCCGTGGCCGACGTAGATGGGCGGCGAACCGTCCCTCAGGGCGCGGCACAGTTCGAATGCATCCCGGCCCAGGAGGTGCTGGTCAGGATCGATCTCCAGGAGAGGGGGCCGCTGTCCATCGGGACTTTCCAGCAGCCTGCAGGTGGCCGTCGTTCGGGCCAGCCCTCGCTGAATCTCCTCAAGCCAGGTCCGCCAGAGTGCCAGTTGCCCGGACGGGTCGCTGCTAACGAATTCGTCGAGCGCCGCGAGGAGCGCACAGATGGCTTCCTTGGATACTTTCATGGAACGGCCAATGCCATGTCGTGGCATTCCCGAAAGCATCTCCGGGTCAATGAACTCGGCCGGGGGGTCCCAGATGTGGGGGTGATCATCCATGTCCAGCATCTGCACTGCGGCAGCGGCGACGAGGTCGCGGCGTCCAAGCAGGATGCCGGTCGGTTGAGGGCCTCCGATTGCCTTGCCACCGCTAAAGACGACCAGGTCCGCACCGCCGGTTGCCAGTCGCCGGAGGTTTTCTCGGGGAGGAAGTTCGCCTGCTGCATCGATCAGCACCGGCAGATTATGTTTCTGGGCAACGGCCAGGACCTCGGCAAGTGGCGGATGGGCACCTGCCTGCTCGACATACAGGATGCCCGCGGTCTTCTCTCCGATTGCCGCCTCGTATTCCCAGGCTTCCACACGGCGGACACCGGCGCCGGCGACCTGTTCCTGGAAACCGACTTCCACCAGCCGCGCCCCGCTGGCCCGGACGGCATGGTCATAGCCGCTGCGATGTTCCCGCGCCACGATGATCTCATGCGGCATGCTGGAGGTATCGGGAAGCTGTTCCATCCGGCCGGCATCCAGCCCGGTGAGGATGGCAGCCGCTCCCAGGGTCAGGCCGGCCGCCGCACCCGAGGTGACAAGCCCGGCCTCGGCACCGGTCAGGCTGGCCAGGTGCCGGCTGGCCGCCGCCTGGAGTTTTTCAAGCGGTACCGACTCCTGGCTGGCCAGGGCATATGCCTCCAGGGCTGCCGGCCGTAGTCGGGATCCTCCCAGGCGGGTGACTGTCCCGGTGGCATTGATCACCGGCTCCACGCCAAGTGTCGTGTAGATACTCATGGCAAATCCTTTACTCGACCGGGGTCCCGGCCTGGCCGCCGGAGGCCGGGTCAAAACCGTGTTGAAGCCTGTGCGTCTTGGCATCGTAATACTGGGTGGTCTTGTACCATTCCAGCCGTCCGTCCCCGGCCAGCGGGCGGATCTGTTCTCGCAGGTCCGCCTGCTGCTGCTCGGTGAACGGGGTAAAACCGTCGGCGATGGCCAGGTCCTGGTCGAGGTTTTCTTCGGACTCGATCCCCGTGACCAGTGTGCTGATCGGCTGGGAAAGCGCATAGCGGCGGCACTGCTGCGCCGTGAGGCCGCCGTCACGGATCAGCTGGGCATCTCCGCCCAGGCTTTTCATCCCGATCACGCCGATGTGTCGCTCCAGCAGCTCGGGGAGGACCTGTTGCTGGAAACTGCGAAAGTGGTAATCGGCAACGTTGATCGGCAGCTGGCAGGTGTCCCATTCGAACCCGATGCCGAGCATGCGGAGCAGGATGTCAGGATGCTTGTGCCCGGTGAAACCGATAAAACGGACCTTGCCCGCCTTGCGTGCGGCCTCGGCCGCTTCCAGGGCGCCATCGGCAGAACAGATCCATTCCGGATCGTTGTCGTAATTGATCTCGTGGAATTGCCAGACGTCGATAACATCGGTCTTGAGTCGTGCCAGGCTCTCGTGCAGGTGTTCTTCGGCGGTCGCACGGTCGCGTCCACAGACCTTGGTCATCAAAACGACCTGGTCCCGGCGGCCCTCGATCGCCATCCCCATCCGCCGTTCGGATTCCCCGCCATGGTATTCCCAGGCGTTGTCCATGAAAGTAACACCGGCATCGATGGCGCGGCGGATAAGGGATACCGACTGCTCGACGCTGATGTGCTTGCGGGCGAAATGGCCGCCGCCGAAACCGAGGATGGAAACGTCCAGCCCGGTTTTCCCAAGTTGTCTGGTGGGTATGCTCTTTCGAATGTCCTACGGGGTCTCTTGCTGGAATGCCTTCTCGATGCCGGCGATAGTTTTTTCGGCGCGGTGTTGGAAAATGGCCTCCCCCCAGCGAACGGTCTTGTGGACGGGGGCCAGGTTGATCCCGTTAATTGTGAAGCGGCGGGCCCGGATTCGTTGCCGGGTCCGCACGGCATCCCGGTCGACGCTCATGATCATGGCGGTCATCCCAAAATCATCATGGTAACCCTCGGGCTGCTGGTTAACGCCCATCGACTCGAGCCATTCAGTCAGTTCCGGATAGTCATAGAACTCGGGGATATAACGAATCCGGGTGGTGCGTCCCTGGTCCTGCCAGCGGGCAGAAAGCTGGTCGGCGACCGCTTCCATGCCGGCCTGGTTTCCGCCGCTGTCACCGATCAGCACGATGCGGCGAAAACCATGGATCTGGAGGGAACGGCAGATATCGGTGAGCAGGGCACGAAAGGTTGTCTCGCTGACCCCGATCGTGCCGGGATAACGCATGTGGCTTGTTGGCGGATCAAAATCACCCTCGGGGACAAAGGGGACAATGGGCGCTACCAGGGCGTTTCCCATCTGCCGGGCGATCATCTCGGTGGCACCGCGAAGGACGT
>CAYYZW010000096.1:0-5088 GCA_964476375.1 uncultured Pirellulaceae bacterium | reverse complement strand
GAAGGCGTCTTGTTATAGCAGAGCCTCCGGGAATATGAATCGATGACAAAGTCGGACAATGGCATGCGGCGAACTCCCCCGGGCGAGGCTTCGTAGCCCCATTGCTTTCCATCGTCCGTAAAGAGGACGCCAATATGCGTCCAGGGAGATTGGGTGACCCTTGTCACGAGGGGATTACTATGGCGCAGCACGACCAGGGTTCCATCTGGCAGTGGGTTCGTTATTGGCAGGCAGAGCGTGAGAAACAGAAACGCATGCATCGAAAAAAAGTCCCCTCATCAGGTTGACCGTGATAGAACCGTCACAGTCTATTCGCCCCGAAACGGCGAATATTGGCAACCGAATGGAAATAAGGGCACTCTTATTTGAACGACGGCGGGAAGGTGGTTGATTTGCTCACCTGCTTCTGCTGGTTTCCCTTTTTCGCAGCAATAACACACCGGTAAGGTTCTTTCGGTTGCCCCTTGAGAGGAACTACGACCTTCAATGTCCCGCTGCCGCTGTCACTGGGCCGGATCGTCTGCTGGACCTTGCGAACGGAGGAGCCCCTGCCGGATTTGTCGAGTTCCTCAAACGACACAACCCACAGGTAACTGACGCCGGGTTCCGGCGCCCGGAGTAATTGATAATCTACCGAGAAGCCAATAGAAAAGCCTGTCCCGTCATAAAGGGAAACGGGATTGGTGAGGTGAAAGAGCGGTTGCTGTGGGAATCCAGGTGGCGCGGTATTTCCGGACGTGGAAGGCTTCGGGGCCGTCCCCGGCCGGGTGGACGAGGGCTTCTGCGCGGCAGGGTTGCCCGGGCCCCTGCTTCGCAACTTCGTGCCAATCGCCGAGGGCGGGGGACCGGAAGGCGGCTTGTTGCGGGCTTTCCCTTGTGGTCGGGGGCCGGAAAGGCCGGGCGCATCCGCGGCCCCACCGGGGCCGCCCGCTTGGTTGCCACCGAAGGATTGAAGGTATTCGTCGTTCGCTGTCCCCAGGTCGCCGGGCGCCCCGTCGCCCACCGCCGGGTCAAGTCCAATCCCACCCGGCTGATTGAAGTATGCATCCGTTCCCGTCACCGCATCGGGGGCGTCATCCCCCGGGATCGCCGTGCCCAGTTGAGCCGCGAAATCTGTTGTTGAATCAAAATCATCCGGGGCGTCGTCGGGAATGGCCAATTCACCGGCGTTCATCATCATATTGGCCATCTCAACGCCATCGCTATCCGGCATGTCCATCTGGCCTGGGCCGGGCATTGGGCCAGCCGCGTGCATGCCCGTGTCACCGGAACCCGACACGGATTCCCCGACGGACGGAGCACGTTTTGTTGCGTCCACCATGTCCGGATGATCGGCATCCTCGGTGGGAACCATTCCGGTAAAAGAATCACACCCTGGTGCGACGAGGGTCAGGACAAGCAATGCAAAGAGGGCAATAGACATGCCTGCGTTCAATCGTGTGGGCATCACAATGGGTCCGAAAAAGCAGGAGTGTGTTGATCGTCACTGGTAACAGATCCATCATATCCTTTCGGCTGGTCTGGGGCACGACCAAACCCTGATTTTAACGACCGGAATGTCGCGTAGGGGTGAAGATGCGGACTAGGCTGACAGCAACGGGAAAAACTGGCCCTCCAGCTGTTTTCCACAGGGTATGGCCGGAATTCCTTTCAATAGCGGCTCGGCCGCTGCGGACACGACACCATCGCGAATCAAGTTCACAACCGTCGCCCTGCGTGGGACACCTGACAGGTTTTTACCGCTCCCATGGACGGTGAGCGGGTGGTGAAAACTGCATTCCCCCTTCCGCATGGGGCGCTGTGCGGGTGTTTTCATGGAACGACACTGTTCGGGGTCCAGCAGTTCTCGAATCGAATCCATTCCACCGGCAAGACCCGTCATGGGAAGCAGGTTCCAGCGATGGCTGCCTGGGATGTACTGGATGACCCCGTTTTCGCTGGTCGTGTCATCCAGCGCAATCCAGCATGTAAGGTGGGCCATCGGTGTCGTCCGCGTCCAGTAAGAATAATCCTGGTGCCAGGACACGCCCCCCCCATGCTCCGGCGGCTTGCAAAATAGCTGGTCATGCCAAAAACGCACCTTGCCCCCAATCAACTGTTCTGCTGCCCCCACCAGCGTGGGATGCCAAAGGAGGTCGTGAAAACCAGGGGCAATTCGCCAGGCGCCCAGCGCATGAAACAGAACGGATTCAGGATCCCCTGACTCATTGCTGTGGAATTCATGCCACAGCGGGCTTGGGGCCTGGGACATGAGAGGTGCCAGCTGGTCATTTAAATCGTCCACCTGGGAATCGGTCAGCAGGGGGATCCCTGTGAGAAACCCATCGCGGACAAATTCGTCGACCTGGTCCGGCGTCAAGGCCCTTGGTGCCGGCGTTGGTGCGACTGCAAGGAAATCGCTGACCGGTTCATGAGAAAGAGAAAGGTCGACTGGCATGCCGTTTTGATCCCGGGGAGCTGGAGGTTATTTTTCCTTTTCGAGGTATTCATGCCACCTGGCGTGGGCCATGTCTCTCTCCTCGTCACTTGGGAATCCAATCGACGAAAGCTGGACGACCCGGTTGCGGAGCATAAATCGGGGAAAACCATTTTCCCGGGGGTCGAGCTTTTTGAGTGCGAGAAGGCACACAAGGGCCACATCCCGAATCTGGGTGCGGTATTGTTTATCGTTAATTCGCTGAGCGGCAGCGCAGAAGGTGTGGTCTGAAAGCAACGTCGAAACAACGGGAATACGGTCAGGTTTTCCGTACTCGGCAATGACCTGGAGTGCGTATTGTTTGACGTAGGGGGAGGCGTCCTTTTTCTGGATCGCGGTCACAGCGGCTGGGACAGCATCCGGAACATCGTAAACGAGGGCCAGCTGGAACCCCTGGTAGTGCTGGTAGGCACCCGGGCGCCTCATCCAGTCCGCGAACAGCCGTCGCAAAAGGTCGCTTCTCGGGTCGTGCCGTATATAACGAAGATTATTTGCTCCTGGTCGGTACATTTCACCCTGAAACGCCGGGTACCCAAAAAGACTGAATATTGTCTTGATGGTGGGGCCGGAGAGGGCCAGCTCGGAATCCTGTCCGGCAAACACAAGCGCCAGGATCGTGCCGAGCGTGATATTCGCCCCCTGAAAACGCCGGGCTTGTTGAAATGACTGCACTCGCTGGTCAATAAGCCGCGTTATCGTAGCGTGATCCCCATCGGTCGAACGCATAATGGCCCGTTCAGCCCGTTGCATCTCGACAAATAGTTGCCTTGCATCTCCTTCGTTTCCATACTTGCTGCGAAAGCGATCCCAGCCCGGTAGCGGGAGAGAAGGGTCATGCCTCGACTGAATAAAGGCCTGGAGGCTTCTCTCGAATTCAAGCTCGCGAACGCTCTCAAGAAGTCGATGGCTTCGATACCGCACTTCCCGGTTAGGGCTTCGGGCGGCCTTTTCGAGAGGCCCGAGGGCTGCGGGGCCGAGGCGGAGCAAAGCGTCCATCGCCTTCTTCCGCTGTGAAAAACGGGAACTCCCAAGAAGCTCGACCAGCTCTTCCGGGCTCGCAGCCTGCGCGGGCGCCTCGTCGGCCCGGCTCGGCATGCCGGCGCCGATTACAGTCGTGATTACCAGGGTGTAGAGGTAACGCATGGCCATCCACGAAAGAGCACTTGTTCGAACCGTAGGTATTTTAACGAATTCTTGAGCTGGGCGGCAAAAAAAGAGACGCTAGCCCAGGGCACGGTCCAGGTCCTGCCAAAGGTCCCCGACATCCTCCAGCCCGACAGAAAGCCTGACGAGACCATCCTGGATACCATGGGCCTCGCGATCCACCTTGTCGTAACTTGCGTGCGACATCGCCGCGGGCTGTTCAATCAGCGATTCGACCGCGCCGAGGCTCACTGCCAGCTGAAACAACCGAGTCGAATCCACCACGCGCTTGGCCGTATCAAAATCGCCTCGCACCGTAAAACTGACGATGCTCCCAAAGACGCCCCCCATCTGTTGCGCGGCAAGCTCATGGCCCGGGTGAGTGGGAAGCCCCGGGTAGCGGACATCACTGATTCGGGGGTCGCCGGAAAGGCGAGTGGCAATTTCCAGGGCCGCGCTGGATTGGGCGCGGACGCGTAAATCCAGGGTCTTTATCCCACGGCTGATCAGGAAACTGTCAAAACTCCCAAGCGTTGCGCCCGTTGCGTTTTGCACAAAATAAAGATCCTCGTGGAGCCCGGGATCCCCTGTGACCAGGATGCCGCCGAGCGCGTCGCTGTGGCCACCAAGAAATTTTGTGGCGGAGTGCATGGAAATATCTGCCCCCAGCTCCAGGGGCCGGGTGAGTGCGGGGGTGGAGAATGTGTTATCAACCGCGAGCAAGGCCGCGTTGTCATGAGCGATCTGCGCACAGAGGGAAATATCAGTTATGGAAAGGAGGGGGTTGCCGGGCGTTTCAATCCACACAATACGGGTTTTGCTGGTGATTGCCGATCGAAGCTGATCGGGCTGTGTCGCGTCAACGAGCGTTACCTTGACTCCTCCGCGAGTGGCAATCTTGTGAAACAGCCGGTAGGTACCGCCGTAGATATCGGCACCGGCGACAATCTCGTCACCGGTTTGGCAAAGCATCGTGACACAATGCGTGGCGGCCATCCCTGTGGAAAATGCGAGTGCATCGCTGCCCCCCTCAAGCGATGCCATCGTTGTCTCGAGGTTCTTGCGAGTGGGGTTGCCGCTGCGTGAATAATCGAATTCACCAAATTCGCCGGCCGCTGGCTGGACAAACGTGGATGCGACATGGATTGGCGGGACGACGGCGCCCGTTTCCGAATCACGTTGACTGCCGGCGTGAATGCTGCGAGTGCGAAATTTCATCGGTCCAGTGCCTGCCGTAGGTCATCAATCAGGTCCTGGGAATCCTCGATACCACAGGAAAGGCGTATCATGTTGTCCGGTATGCCATAAGCTTCCCGTTCCTCGGGTGTGCATTCAAAGTAGCTGATTACCAGAGGTTGTTCGATCAAGGATTCCACGCCCCCGAGACTGGGTGCAATGCGTGGGATCTGTACAGCGTCAATAATGTCCGCGGTCTGGCGCCAGTCGGCGTCCTTGACCAGGAATGTCAA
>CAYYZW010000095.1:0-5035 GCA_964476375.1 uncultured Pirellulaceae bacterium | reverse complement strand
AGAACGCGGTGTCGGCAAAGTTCGTGCGGACGGTCGCCTCGGCAAGTCCGGGCAGCGCACCGGGTGCCGCCACGGTGTTGGCCGCTAACATGCCTCCCATTCCGCCTGCCATTTCCATCTCCGCCCCGTCTTCCATAGCGGCATCCATCATCATTCCAACACCGCCCGGGCCTCCTCTGCCGCCGAATGCACGGTTTCCACCCATGCCACCCATGCCACCACCCATTCCGCCACCCATGCCGCTTTTGAACCGCGCTGCCCTCTCCGTGAGGCCGTTGCGACCTCGCAAGAGCAGATCCATGTCCTCGGCCACCGTGTCGCCGAAAATCCCGATCGGCATCATATCCAGGTCACCGAAAGAAATAACCTGTTCGTGATGGACAAGGTTGGAAGAATGGGAGGGGTGGTGATTCCGCCGCCATTTCCAGAAAAACTCTTTGATATCCGGGACATTGCTTCCCCCGGAAATATATTCCACCGACTTGTCATAGACCGAGATCACCGTGGAGCCGACAAAATTCTCCCCGTGGATATCGGTCATGTGAACGCGCACGGTTGCTTCCTCACCTGGCTTGTACTCTGCGGCGCTGGGGATGACCTCGAGGTTCAGGACCCGTTTCTCGGGGGGAACAATAATCTCCTTGGCCTGCTGGTGGACCTGGCCGTTACTGACCGTGACGGCCTCGATAAAGAAATTGGGCATGTCCTTCTTGCTGATGGTGATTTTCTCGATCGTGCTCTTGCCGTTCATCTGTACGACCTGGGGCTTGAGATAGACGCCATTGGCTGGCCTGACGAACAACAGCACGGTACTGTCCGGACGGTTGGTGTTAATTTGCAGGTTCACCGTCTCACCAGGCTGGTACTCTTGCTTGTCGGGGATCAGTTCCAGGTCGTTGAAACGGAACTTGCGGCCGTCAAAACCCTCCCCGACAATCGTGAAGATATATCCCCCCTCGATCGTATGTCCCTCGCTGTCGGTCAGTTCCAGCGAGAGCCGGTACTGCCCCGGTGCCGAGGCGGCAATCTGCTGTTCTGTTTCCCCGTCAGCGCCGGTTTCTACATCCCACTTGCGGACGACCGTCTCCACCGGCTGATTGCGGCGGTCATAAGTGATCCGCAGCAGTTTCAGCAGACCCTCGCCACGGACCGGCTTCTGGTCGAGCGTCTGTGCCTGGAAATGCGCCCCGATTGTCTGACCCACCTGGTAGTAACCACGGTCGACCCAGCTGAAGACCTTGAACGGCTGCTGGGCAACCAGGATGCTGTTCTGGCCGATGATCGTCCGCCGTGACTGGTCCCGGACCTCGGCCGTGATCTCATACTTGTGGTCCGAGTTCCCATGCAGTGCCTGGGCCAGCGCGGTATCGATCTCGACGCTGACGGTCCCGTCCGGAAGAATATCGGTTTCCATTTCCATCACCACCTCGGGGGGATCCTGGTGCATCGGCCACCACCAGGGAGAGGGGCGCATGCAGCCCACCCAGTTCTGGTAGCCGGGGTACCAGGGGTAGTCGTAAGAGAACCACCAGTAGCCCGATCCGAAGCACCAGTCCCAGGGCGCGATCGGGAACCAGTTCTGCTCGTGATGTGTCCGCAGGACCTTGATCTTGACCGTTGCCTCGGTCACCGGGGACCCGAAGTAGTAGCGGGCATTCACTTTCGCCGTGACAACTTCCCCAAGCATCACCGGCTCGGCGGGAGCATCGATCGTGACTTCAAACTCGGGTTTCTTGTACTCCTCGACGCGGAAACTGCTTCCGCCACGGATACCCCTGGCATGAAAAACAACCTGGTACATTCCCAGCGTGGCATCGCCCGGCAATTCCAGTTCTCCGGACACGCCGCCATATTCATCCGCGGTGAGCTGTTGCTGGTAAACCCGCTCGTTCTTGGGATTAAATATCTCGACCTGCACGGACTTGCCGGCAAACTGAGAAACATCCTCCTTGTCGTACTGTGCCTTGCGGAGCCAGGCCTTGAACTGGACCTTTTGCTCGGGCCGGTAGACCGGCCGGTCGGTGATACAGAAAATGCGGGTCAGGTTGTATTGCTCGTCGTGGGACTGTCCGGACCAGACCCCGCTGAATCCCAGGTAGGCCAGCCGCCCCTTGTCGTTCCGGGCGACAACCATCCACTGGTAGTTTTCCGATAATTGCTGGGCACTGGGAAAGACCTGGCCCTGGGCATCTGTTTTCTCCTTGAAGAGACTGGTCTTGACCGAGAAGATGTTGTTTTTTCGTTCCTGCCGGAAGCCAAAGAACTCCACGTCGAGTCCCGGGACCGGGTCGCCGGTTCGTGCATCGGCCAGGAAGTAGTAGCTCCCGCCGGATATCGACTTCACCACGATCGACGTGTTGTCGACCCAGAGGACCACCTTGGTCTCGTTTCCCGAACCGGTTTTGGAGGTGATCAGATACGCTCCTCCCTCGTCCAGCGGCGTCTCGATCATCACGAGACGGTCGAAGTGGTTCTGTCGCGGTTCCAGGTCGACAGACCACTCTGCCACCTGTTCCCCGATGTACTGCGTCTGGTTCTCCTCGATCATTTGCCAGCCAAGATTCTGGATCTGGATTTTCTGCCAGTCGAATTGACGGGGATTGGAGAGCAGGTATTGCTTGGCATCAGCAAGTAACTTGTCGACGTGAACCTGGTGAGCCGTGAAGCGGACCTGCTTGGCATTGCGAAAACGGAACCCGAACTCGACTGCCTGGCCGGCAGCCTGTGGCTGGACCGGTTCAATTGCTCCCCAGTCGCCGACAATCTGCTGGAGATTATGATGGGCGTCATCATCCACTCTGGCGGGATCATCCTTGATGATCGCGCGCCAGTGGTCGGCGGCGCGTGGAAACTGGCGGCGGTTTTCCAGGATGTAACCGAGCTGGTCCTCAGCGTCGCGACGGTAGGATCCTTGCTGGGATCCGGCAAGCTGCTCGTAAATCCGGATGTAGTTAAACTCGTCGGGCAAATCGAATCGCTTGATCCCCGAGGCCAGGCGGGCAATTGTCTCGGTATCTGTCAGGGTATGAAGCTGGTAGGCGCCACTTTCACGGGGCGCATCCGTTCCACTCCCTCCTATTTCCATGCCCATCCCGCCGCGAAAGTGCCCGGGTGATTCCAGCATGGTCTGGACACCAAACTGCTCCTGGCAGAACCGGGCAAACTGCCAGAGCATGGCATTTTGCTGGCCGGGATTGTTCTCGACAACCTGGTCCAGGGCCCAGCGCCAGCGCTGGCCATCGGTCTCGGCTTCCTGCCATTGCCGCACCCGCTGGTGGTAGATCGGGTTTCCATCTTCATCGACCGGGGCTCCCAGGCCAGTCCGGTACCGGGGGTATCCATCGCTGTAATCAGGTAACTCGGCGATATCGCTCAGGTACTGGAGTCGCCAGGATTCCTGGTAACCGCGGCCGTTGAGCAGGGCCGAGGAAAGTCCCAGGTAGAAACTGGCAGCGTCCTGCTTGTTCTGTTCGGCGGCGACCAGGGGCAGTGCCTGCACGTAAAGCTGCAGGGCGCGAAGCCGGTCGCGTTCCACGCTGTTGGCAACCATCCCTCCCCCGCGCCGCTGTCCTCGCTGGAACTCGCCGGCCACGCGGAATCCCCAGTGCTGCACCGTTAGCATCTGGTCCGCGACCTGTCGTAGCACGTGCCAGTTGTCAGCGTGTGCCGCCACCGTCTGCTCGGAGAGGTCATCAAACTCTGTCAGTCGGCCAAGCTGGTTGAGGCAGGTGACCGCGTTGACATAGTCCCCTGCCACCAGCCTTCCATTCGCTTCCTCCGAGAGACAGATCGTGCGGAAAAGGTCATAGGCGTCCTTGAAATTCCCGTTCTTCATGGCCGCCTGGGCAGTTGCCCGGTCGTCGGCAATGTCAGCTTTCGCCGGTCGTGCCTGGTGGAATGTCCAGCCGGCAAGCAGGAAGAGGACGACGACGGCAGAAAAAAAAGAAAAGCGTTTCATTTTTTGTTTCCGCAAAGGTTGAATCATGAAATGACGACTCGTTGTTATTATCCCCCTGACGTCTTGGACGACAAGTCTCAGCGAGAGGTTCCTTCTTAACCGGTAAAATTCGCCTGTTTCTTCGGCCGGGGCATCGAGAATGACCGGGAAACAGAACATCGCTTGTCATCCAGGCAATATTCGGCGTACGATGGCAAGGAAGCCACACGTGGAGCGGCGCCGCTGGTATCCGCCGCGAAAATGGGTTTTGGCGAGGTTTCTCGGTTTATGAGTAGTTTGAACCCTTACGAAGAATGGCTGGAAATCAGCTATCAGGGGACTGTGCCGTCCTATTACGAGATGATTGGTGTCGCCTCCGGTGAGACAGACACCTCGGTGATCGAGGCCATGGCAGAGATGACCATGGCCCGGGTGCGGACTCATCGACCTGGCTCTCATGCGACGGTCTGGGCCGAGTTGCTTGACCAACTGGCCGACGCCAGGGCCTGCCTGACCGATCCTGCCAAGCGCGCTGCCTACGACCAATTGCTGGTTGATGGGGCTGTCCCTCACAAGGACCTGGCGTTATCGAACGCCGATATCGACTCGGTCGATGGATCCTCCCTGATGCCGGTCCTCCTGGAGGATCCCGATCCGCAGCCAGTGGCCCCGGTTCCGACAGGGAAGGCGGCTGCTGGCATGGCGCAGCAGGACCCCTTTGCTCCCTCCCACCTGGCCGCGAGGGTCTCTCCAATCCCGGTTGCAGAGGTGGTCCCAAGTACGCCTCCTCCCCCGTCTCCGGTGGAGCTTCCGAGGAGGAGCGGCAAGGGTTCCACTGCCGACGTGATAGCTGCGTCTCGTTCCGAGAACCATCGCAACCTGATTGTCGTTGTTGCCGGGTCAGTTGTCCTGATCGGTGCTTTATCGATCATCTATGTTCTGATGGGTAACAAGAAAGGTTCCGTCGCCAGGACGAATGGCAAGCCGCCCGCCAGCACCGTGTCGGCCGGGAAAGATAAACCGGCCATGGGAAAGAACCGACCATCGGCACGGCCTGTTCCGCGTCCCACGCCTCGCCATGTCGAGCCACCTACAGCA
>CAYYZW010000094.1:0-4407 GCA_964476375.1 uncultured Pirellulaceae bacterium | reverse complement strand
GACAGCGACCAGGTGCGAGTCGGAGACTGGTGTTTCGCGATCGGCAATCCATTCCTGCTCGCCACCGATTTTCAGCCCACGGTCACATTTGGAGTCGTCTCCGGTGTCCATCGTTACCAGTACCCGGCCGGAACATTGCTGGAATACGCGGACTGCATCCAGACAGACGCCTCGATCAATCCCGGTAACTCCGGTGGTCCCTTGTTCAATGCCCAGGGACAGTTGATCGGTATCAATGGACGTGGTTCCTTTGAAAAGCGGGGACGGGTCAACGTGGGGGTCGGTTACGCGATCTCGATCAACCAGATCCAGCATTTCATGGGATACCTTCGAAGCGGACGGATTGTCGACCATGCCACGCTGGGAGCAACCGTGACCACCGATGAAAAAGGCAGGGTGATTGTTTCGAATATCCTTGAATCGTCGGATGCGTTCCGTCGGGGACTTCGCTACGGGGATGAGCTGATCGCTTTTGGCGGCCGTCGCATCAGCACGGTGAACGGCTTCAAGAATGTCCTTGGCATTTACCCCAGGGGCTGGCGAGTGCCGATCTCCTTCCTTCACGAGGGGGACCAGGTTGACACCCATGTCCGGCTCTCCGGGGTCCACTCCACAGAGGAGTTAATATCCCAGATCCAGCAGGCTCCCGAACCGGAACCGAAACCAGGAGGCGACGGCCCTCCCGGGCAACCCAGGCCCCCCGGGGATCCACCTGGCGCCAGGACGCCCAAGCCGGCTCCCCAGGTCGCCAAGCTGCTTGAAATGCGGCGGGGATATGCAAACTACTATTTCAACCGGCTCAACAGGGACCGGGTCTGGAGCCGCCTGACCGAGCAGACAGACTGCACCTCATTCCAGGGGACATGGAAGTTATTCGGACAGATTGATCAGCTTGGAGACCTGGAGATCGCACTGGGGGAGACCCAATCGCAGGCCAACATGCCACAGGGGGTCGTGGTTCTCGATACCGAAAACGACCTGGACACACAACTTGGGCCTCGTGGAAGCGGTGGCCTGCTCGTTGCCCTTCACCTCTGGCGTCACCTGCTGGTCCACGGGCCGGACGAATTCGGCGAGGTCTACTACCTGGGAACAACCCCGCTGATGGGACGGACCGGCCTGCACGACACGTTCATCGGTACACACCAGGTTATCGAGATGCGTTTGATGTTCGACCCGGAAAATGGTCGGCTGGTGGGGATCGAGATGTATCCCGACCTGGGTACCGATCCCTGCGAGATCCTGTTTGACGATTTCCAGCCTGTCGAGGACCAGATGCTTCCCCACACCCTGCAAGTGCGACAGGGGGACCTGGTGTACGGGACCATCGTGCTGAAGAACTATGAACTGGCCGAGAAACCGGCTCCTTGAGACTGAAAGCAACAGGCCCCTCCCATGGCACATTCCCCCCAAGCCCGATCTCTCCGCCGGTTCCTCGGCAGACTCATCGCGACTGGCATGGTGCTGGCTGTTTTCTCGCCACCCGTTCCGGCCCAGGACCTTGCCGCCGGCTCCCTCACAGTGCAGCCCAAGATGGTAAAAATCTATGGCGCCGGTGGGATCCAGGGCCTGGAATCCTACCAGAGTGGATTCCTTGTTTCCAAGGAAGGGCATGTCCTGACAGTGTGGAGTTACGTGCTGGACACGGAATTCATCACCACGATTCTTGACGACGGCCGGCGTTTCCAGGCCGAACTTGTTGGTGCAGACCCCCGCCTGGAAATCGCCATCCTCAAGATCGACGCCGAGGACCTGGACTTTTTTGATCGCAGCACGGAAAAAGAACTGAACGGCGGTAGCCGGATCCTGGCCTTCAGCAATCTTTATGGTGTGGCAACCGGCGATGAACCGACCAGCGTTTTACATGGCGTCGTGGCTGCCAGGACAACACTCGACGCCCGCCGTGGTGTTTTCAAAACCCCCTACCGTGGCCCGGTCTACGTGCTGGACGCGATCACCAACAATCCAGGGGCAGCGGGGGGCGCCCTGACGGACCACCATGGACGACTTGCCGGGATCCTTGGCAAGGAACTCCGCAACAGCCTGACCAATACCTGGTTGAATTACTCGATCCCCATCTCCCAGTTGAACCAGGCCATCGATGACATCCTGGCTGGCAAGTCACGGCCCAGGACCGACGACGATATGGCCAAGCGTCCCGCACGTCCACACACGCTTGCCGGACTGGGGCTTGTCATGGTTCCCGACGTGCTGGCCAAGACTCCCCCCTACATTGACGCGGTCCGGCGTGGCTCGCTGGCCGAGAAGTCCGGACTGCGACCGGATGACCTTGTCCTTTTTGTGGGAGACCGCCTGATCCCCTCCTGTGAAGCGCTTCGAAACGAGATCAGTTTCATCGACCAGATCGACGAGGTCCACCTGGTCGTCCAGCGAGATGATGATTTACTGGACCTGGTCCTGCCGGGGCGATAGCCTCCCAGAGGACACCTGGAAAAGACTGCCATGAAGAATATCCCCACTCCCCTTTGCCGGGCAATCTCACTGCTGCTGCTTTTTTCTTTCCTCTCGCCGGCGCCAGGTCAGCAAGAGGAGGCTTCCCTGGACAGCCAGGAACAACTTGCCATTCACCGTGCCGTCACCATTGCTTCCCCATCGGTTGTACGCATTGAGACCATCGGGGGACTGGAACAGGTCGGCCAGTTGCTGCTTGGGGACGGGCCGACCAGTGGGGTGGTGGTCTCGGCCGACGGTTACATCCTCTCGAGCGCGTTTAATTTTGTCCGGCAGCCGACATCGATCCTGGTGACCACGCCCAGCGGAAAGCGGGCAGCGGCAAAAATAGTGGCCCGGGATCGCAGCCGCATGCTGGTGCTCCTCAAGGTCAATAGCGAGGAGGTCTTCCCGTTGCCACAACTGGCCCCCCGCAAGGAACTGCAGGTAGGCCAGTGGGCCATCGCCATCGGCCGCACTCTCTCAAGGGACAGCACCAACATCTCGGTCGGCATCATCAGTGCCACCAACCGGATCTGGGGCAAGGCGATCCAGACCGATGGCAAGATCTCGCCGGTCAATTACGGCGGTGCCCTGGTGGACATCGAGGGTCGTGTCACGGGGATCCTGGTTCCCCTCTCTCCGCAGGGACAATCCAGCGAACTGGCCGGAACCGAGTGGTATGACTCGGGCATCGGCTTCGCTATTCCGGTCACGGACGTGCTCCCCCACCTGGAAAAGATGAAACAGGGAGAAGACCTCCATGCCGGCCTGCTTGGTGTCACGCTCAAGGGGAGTGATATCTATGCCGATCCGCCCGAGATTGCCGCCGTCCAGCCCAAGTCACCCGCCTTCGAGGCGATGCTCAGGGCAGGGGACCGAATCACCGGGATTGACGGGAAGGAGATTGTTCGCCACGCCCAGTTAAAGCATGCCCTTGGCCCACACTATGCCGGTGACAAGATCGGCATTGAAATACTCCGCGAGGGAAAATCCATTTCTCTCGAAGCAACCCTGACAGACAAGCTGGAACCCTATGAGCTTCCTTTCCTCGGCATCCTGCCGATGCGGGACGGCGAACCGGTCACCGTTCGTCATCTCTACAAGGAGGGCCCGGCCGGGGCAGCCGGGCTTCAGCCGGGCGACCGGATCGTTGCTCTTGATGGAGAACAACTGGACTCCACCGAGGACCTGGCAATAAAGATTTCCAACCGTGAGATTGGTGGTGAGGTGACCCTGACGGTTCTCCAGCAGGGTGCCACGAAACAGATTGCCGTCACCCTTGGCAGGCTTCCGGGGGAGATTCCTGCCAGCCTGCCACCAGCCCGCGGTGCCGCCCCTGCTGGGAAGGCACCCGCGACCGGGATCTTTGAAATCAAGTTGCCGGAAGAGAAAAACGAGTGCCGGGGTTACCTGCCGGAGAATTACCTGACGACGGTTCCCCACGGCCTGCTGGTCTGGATTCATGAACCGGGCACGGACGAATTTGACAAGCTGGTGGAAACCTGGAAAGCAACCTGCCAGAGGGACAACCTGATCCTGCTTGCCCCCCGATCGGCCGACCCGGAGAAATGGGACCCCACCGAGGTGGACGTGGTACGGGCGATGATCGACGAGGCGATCGGCAGCTACAACATTGACCCTGCCCGGATCGTCATCCAGGGCCGCCGCGCCGGAGGGGCCATCGGGTACCTGACAGCCTTTGCCCACCGTGACATCATCCGCGGAATCGTCCCGGTCGATGTTGCCATTCCAAGGCGGACCAACCTGAAACCAAATGACCCGGTCGAACGACTGTCGATCTACGCGATCACTCCCGCCGCGTCAAAACTCAAGCCCGCCATCCAGGCACGGCTGATGCAACTTGAGCAGATGAAGTACCCGGTTCACAAGGTGGAATAGGCCGATGACCAGGGAGGTCTCGACGCCGGGGGCCGTGAACAACTGGCTCGCTGG